>DATLTN010000026.1 GCA_035533595.1 Acidimicrobiales bacterium | reverse complement strand
CTGGCCGTCGCCGCGGCGAGCGACGAGCTCGTCACCGACACGATCGCGATCGGCGAGACCTCCGACATCGAAAAGGCGGTCGACCGCTTCTACCGGGCCGGCTGCACGCGGGTGCTCCTCGCCTCCTCGCCCTTCACCAAGGAGCACATCAGCCAGCTGCTGCGCGAGCTCTCCCCGCTGCGGGGCTCGGCCTAAGCGCGCCGCAGCTCGCCGGGCGGGTGCCCCGCCCCGAAGTCGACGGCGTCCATCCGCAACGCCTCCCCGCCACCACCACCACCTGCGGCGGCGAGCGGGGCGAGCACGAAGCCGCAGTGGTCGCCGAGGGGATGGCGGGACTGGATGCTCCCCTCGAGGTAGGCGGCACAGCCCTCGAGGACCGGCGCGCCGCTCACCCCCGGGCGCCAGGCAAGGCCGGCGAACTTGTCGACCTCGTCACCGCGCGCCGCGCCGAAGCGCCGCGCCAGCTCGAGCTGGTCGGTGCGCAGGCGGTGCACGGCGAGTACGTCCGCCCGGCGGGCGAGCTCGTACGTGCGGTTCAGCACCGACAGGCAGACGAGGAAGCGCTCGGGGATGATCGAGCACTGGGTGGCGAAGCCGACGAGACAACCGTCGCGCTCCCCCGCGACCTGCACCGTGACGACGTGCAGGACGGGGTTCTCCCCCGTGGTGAATGCCTCCATCACGGCACGCGTTACCCGTTCGGAGCGCTTGTCAGGCGCGCGCGACGCCCGAGCGGTTCGGGATCGTCCAGCTGCCGTGCACGAGGCAGCGGTCGAGGCGGATCCCGGTGACGGTGATCTTCGCGTCGCTGCGGTCGATGCGCAGGCGCGCGTCGGGAGGGTCCTGGCCCGTCGGGATCGGGATCGTCGCGAGCTGCGCCTCCGCGACGCCGAGCTCGTCGACGGAGGCGAAGAGCGCGGTCGGGACCTCGACGAGCTCGTAGCGGTAGGCGTCGCTCCCCTCGCGAAAGCAGCGGAGCACGAGGATCGCGTCGGTCTGGCGTCGGTACTCCGCGAAGAGCGCGACGAGCTTGTCGCGCCGCCCCGCCTGGGTGCGCGCGTCCTGGATCCACGCCGCCTCGGTGAGCTTGGAGATGTGCAGGCTGTCGGCCCGCAGTCCCTTCGCGGCGGTCGCCTTCAGGCTGAGCGAGCGCTGCTCCCCGCTCGGGAGGGCGACCACGGTGTCGAAGAAGCGGTTGGTCGCCGAACCCGCCGGCGCCACCTTCCAGCCGGCCGCCTCGCAAGCGCCGTTGAAGGCGGCCTCGAAGGCAGTCGTGGAGAGTGGCTCGGCGTTCAGCGCGTGGTGGGCGCGCAGCCGCGCGAGGAAGGCCTTCGCCCACGGGGTGGCGGTGAGCCAGGAGCCCGCCGCGAGCGTGCACTGGACCGGCGTGAGGAGTGCGCTCACGAGGCGGTCGACGACGATGACCTCGGGCAGCTCGAGCTGGTCGATGCGCTCACGCAGCGCCGCCCGCAGGAGGTCGTCGCTCATCCCGGGACGAGCCGCTTCTCGATGAGGGGGAGGTAGGCGGGGTTCACCTCGCAGCCGATGAAGCGGCGCTCGTTGGCGCGCGCCACCGCGGCGGTCGTGCCCGAGCCGAGGAAGGGGTCAAGGACGTAGTCACCGGGCGACGAGCCGATCAGCGCGCATCGGCGCACGAGCTCAGGGGGGAAGGTCGCGAAGTGCGCGCCGGGGTAGGCGACGGTGTTCAGCTCCCACACGTCGCGCAGCCGCCGCCCGTTCGGGCCGCGCACGGCGTCGATGTCGTAGTGGTAGCGCTCGGACTTGGAGAAGAGAAAGACGTGCTCGTGCGAGCGGGTCGGGCGGTCGCGCACCGACTCCGGCTGGCAGTTCGGCTTGTACCAGATGATGTCGGAGCGCAGCCACCATCCCGCCTCCTGCATCGCGAGGGCGAAGCGCCAGGGCACCCCGATCAGCTCCTTGTCCTTCAACCCCTCTGGAGTCGGCGGCCGCACCTGCATCGCGCGGGCGGGGTTCTTCTTGTCGGGCGCCCGCCAGCGGCGGCTGCCCGAGGTGTAGGAGTCGCCGATGTTCACCCACACCGTCCCGTCCTCGGCGAGGACCCGCTGCACCTCGTCGAAGATCGCGACCAGCGACTTCACGAAGATCGGGAGGGGCTCGTCGCGGCCGATCTGCCCGGCGCTCTCGTAGTCGCGCAGCGACCAGTAGGGCGGCGAGGTGACGACGGTCTGCACCGTGGCCTCTGGCAGATCGCGCAGCGTCGTCGCTGCGTCACCCAACAGGACGAGGTCGTCCCCAGCGGCGAGGGCCTCGCGGATCAGCCGCGGCCGCTCCTCATTGTCCCCGTCGACGGTGCGAGTCACGACGCTCCTCAGTCCGGCCCTGACCGGCCAAAGCGTACGTGAGCGATGTCTCGCCCACGGGGAAACCCCGCCCTTGGCGGAGGGAGGGGGATTCGAACCCCCGGTGCCTTGCAGCACAACGGTTTTCAAGACCGCCGCATTCGTCCGCTCTGCCATCCCTCCCGAAGGGCTCAGCCCGAACCGCCGACCAGCCCCCGCAGGTTGCCCAGCCACTCGGCCGCGCCGCGCCGCGCCTCGCCGACCTCACCGACGCGCGTCTCGGAGACGGCCCCCGAGACCGGGTAGGAGCCGAGGAACCTCACGGACTCCAGGATCTCGTGCAGCTCGGCGAGACAGTCTCCGAGGAGGACGTCAGACACGTGCCCCTCGCTCTCGATGATGAAGCAGTACTCCCCGAGCGCCTGCTTGGTCGGGCGCGATTCGAGGCGGGTGAGGTCGACGTTGCGCGCCGCGAAGTGGGCGAGGATCTCGAGCAGGCTGCCGGGGCGGTTGGCCCGCTGGAAGCAGGCGATCGCCGTGCGGTCGTGGCCGGTGGGCTCGGGGATCCGCGCCTTGGTGAGCAGGACGAAGCGCGTGCGGTTTTCCGCGTGGTCCTCGATCGCATGGGCGAGGACGTCGAGGCCGTACAGCTTGGCGGCGAGCGGAGGTGCCACCGCAGCCACCTCCGGATCGGCGCCCTCGGCGACGAGGCGCGCCGCGTCGGCGGTCGAGTTCGTGGAGCCGACGCTCGCGCCCGGGAGCGTCGCCGCGAGGTAGCGACGGATCTGGGCGGTGGCGTGCGGGAAGGAGATCACCCGGCGGATGCCACCGAGCGATGCCCCCGCCACGGCGAGGAGGTCGAGGTGCACCTCGAGGACCACCTCGCGCTGGATGAGGAGGTCGGTGTCGAACACGAGCTGATCGAGGGTGGCGCTCACCGATCCCTCGATCGAGTTCTCGATCGGCACGAAGGCGTACTCGACAACTCCCTGGTCGGCAGCGCCGATCGCCTCTGCGATCGTCGGCATCGGCACCAGCTCGCACTCCGCGAGATCAGGCTCGGAGAGGAGGGCCTCCTCGGTGAAGGTACCCTGCGGGCCCAGATAGGCGATGCGACGGAGCGTCGCTGGGGCGGACATGCAGGCAGGATACTGAGGCCGTGGACCACGACGATCTGCAACGGCTGGTGGAGGGGATCCGGCGCGGGACCGTGAACCCCGACGAGGCGGCGGCGACCCTCGCCCGCCTCCCCTACGCCGATCTCGGCTTTGCCCGCGTCGACCATCACCGTGAGCTGCGCCAGGGCCTCCCCGAGGCCGTCTACGCGCCGGGGAAGAGCCCCGCGCAGTGCGCGAGCATCGTCTACGAGCTCCTCGAGACCGGCACGGGGCCGGTGCTCCTCACCCGTGCCGACGAGCAGCAGGTCGCCGCGACCCTTGCCCGCTCGCCGGGAGGGAGCCGCACCCCCGGCGAGCCCGCCGAAGGGGCGCTCAGCCTCGTCGTCTGGCGACCGGCGCTCGCCCGCGAGGGCAAGGTGGCCGTGATCACGGCCGGCACCGCCGACCTCCCCGTCGCCGAGGAGTGCGTGGCCACCCTCGCCGCCTACGGCTTCTCGCCCAAGCTCCTCGTGGACTGCGGGGTCGCCGGGCTGCACCGGCTGCTCTCCTCGCTCGATGCCCTCGAGGAGGCGGACGCGATCGTGGTCGTCGCCGGCATGGAGGGGGCGCTCGCGAGCGTGGTCGGCGGCCTCGTCTCCGCTCCGGTCGTCGCCCTCCCGACGAGCGTCGGCTACGGCGCCTCCCTGGAGGGGGTGACGGCGCTGCTCGCGATGCACGCCTCGTGCGCGGCGGGCATCGTCGTCGTCGGCATCGACAACGGCTACGGAGCGGCCTGCGCGGTCGCCCGCATGCTCTGATGGCGCCCCCTCGCGTCGCCTGGTTCCACCCCTTCGCCGGCATCGCCGGGGACATGGCCCTCGGGAGCCTCATCGACGCCGGCGCCCCGGTCGAGGAGGTCGTCGCGGCCCTCGAGCGGCTGAAGGTCCCGGGCCTCTCGCTCACCGCCGAGGTGGTGCTGCGCGCCGGCCTGCGCGCGACCCGCGTCGTCGTCGCCGTCGAGGAGGACGGGGTGCGTCGCGGCCTCGCGCAGATCACCACCCTGCTCGATGCGGCCGCCCTCCCGGAACGGGTCGCGGCGCGGGCGCTCGCCGTGTTCACCCTGCTCGCCGAGGTCGAGGGAGGCATCCACGGGGTCGAGCCGAGCGAGGTCCACTTCCACGAGGTCGGCGGCCACGACGCGCTCGCCGACGTCGTCGGCACCGCCACCGCGCTCGAGCTGCTCGGGGTCGACGAGGTGTACTCCGGGCCGGTGGCGCAAGGCGTCGGGACCGTGCGCAGCGCGCACGGCCTCCTCCCGAACCCACCGCCTGCGGTGCTCGCGCTCCTGCGCGGCGCCCCCCTGTACGGCCGGGACATTCCCGTCGAGCTGACCACTCCGACGGGGGCGGCGCTCCTCGCCGCGCTCGCGAGCGGCTTCGGCCCACTGCCGGCGATGAGCCCCGAGGCGGTCGGCTACGGGGCCGGCTCGCGCGAGCTCGAGGGCCTCCCGAACGTCACCCAGGTGGTCATCGGCACGACGGCCGCGCCCGTGGACACGCCCGCCGGGCAGCTGCTCACCCTCGTCGAGGCGAACCTCGACGACGTGACCGGCGAACGGCTCGCCGACGCCCTCGAGGCGCTGTTCGAGGCTGGCGCTCTCGACGCCTGGATCACCCCGGTGCTGATGAAGAAGGGGCGCCCCGGTCATCTCCTCTCGGCCCTCGTCGAGCCCGTCGGCGCGGCCGGGCTACGCGGCGTGCTGCTTCGCGAGTCCGGCTCGTTCGGAGTGCGCACGAGCCTCGTCGACCGCTACGCCGTCGCCCGCGAGATGGTCGAGGTCGAGGTCGCAGGCGAGCGGCTGCGGGTGAAGGTGGGCGGCGCGCGCGCCAAGGTGGAGCACGACGACGCCCGGCTGGCGGCTCGGCGGCTCGGCCTCGGCGTCGACGAGGTCGTCTCGCGCGCCGAGGAGGCCTACCGGCGCCTCGCCGGGGAGGCGACGCCCTAGCTACTTCGACCTGAAATAGTCCCCGCCGGAGCATCCTCTTCGTTGCGGGAGCTGCTCGAACGGGAGATTCCTGGCCAAGGTTGTCGTCGATCGTCTCAGGTCGGGATCAGCTGGCTGATCTTCACGAGGTTGTG
>DATLTN010000025.1 GCA_035533595.1 Acidimicrobiales bacterium | reverse complement strand
GGCTCGTCGAGCCAGCCGATGCCGGGTCGCGTCCGAAGCCGGGCACGAGACCTACGGCCGCGGTCACCCGGGCCCGGCGATCCCGGACTACCGGCCCTCAGGAGTAGGGCCGAGCGGCCTCAAAACTGCGAAAGTCGAGTGAACTGCAACGTGCCAAAATTCGCGAGCGGCGGCTGCGTCGCGATGCGGAGCGAGCCCACTGACGGGCTCTCCTCGATCCACTCCGCGGTCCGCCCACCGGCAAAGAAGTACGGATCGGGGCCTTGCCAAGTACGGAGCGTGTGGGTCGCGGCGAAGGCGGTGCCCCAGCCGAGGCCCCCGATCGAGTACCCGGTGAGGCCGGTCGTCTCGTCGGTGACGTCGGTGTCCCAGTGCGTTCCGTCGTAGAGGACCGACGCGGTGATCTCGTCGCCGGGATGGAGGGGGAACCTCGAGAAGACCTGCGCGGCATCCTCGGGGAAGAGCTCCCAGAATCCGGTGTCCAGTTGCACGCCGTTCACGCAGTCGTCCTCCACGCCGGTCTGCAGCAGGTCGTAAGCGACGGCCCCGCCAACGCCCACCCAGGTCGCAGAGTTGGCATTCGGCGTCTGCGCGCAATTGAGGCGCGGCACCGACCAGCTCCCGCCGACGAGGGCATCCACGGACGGGGTCGTGTAGACGTAACCCCCCCCAGTTCGCGCTGAGCTGGAGTTGCGCATCGCCCGTCGGCGCGCTGCCCGGCTGCACCGTCGTCGAGGCCGTCGGTCCCGTCGAGATGGGGAACAGCGAGCTCTCGACCGAGGGTTGCACAGCGCCCTCGACCGTGACGACGAAGGTCCGCGTCGCGGTCGCGGTGGCGCTTGTCGCCGTGAAGACGAAGCGCAGGGGGTCGCGGAGCATCGTCGAGTTCGCGCCGATGCGCAGACGCGTCGACCAACGGCCGTCGCGGCACTCGGTTGCCCCTCGAGAGAAGGAGACCCTCACGAGTTGCTTCCCCCGCAGCGAGAGCCGGCAGGTCGTCGCACCCGCGAGGTTGGCCCGCAGGACGGCGGTGGCCCCCCGCGAAGAGACGCTCCCCGGCGCCCGGAAGGTGAGGAGCTGGGGCGCCGCCGTCCTCGGAGCACCCGAGGCGCGCGCCGGGAGCAGGGCGAGTGGCACGAGCCCGAGGGTGAGCGCGATCCCCGCCGCCCGTGCGCCGCGCCGTGCAAGGCGAGGTCCTCGTGACCGGTGACGGGGCCTCATCGCTGCATCGGGGCACCAAAGACGCGGCGCGCCGCGCGCTCGCCGGACTCCACCTGCCGACCGCCCGCCATGGGCCAACCGTAGGTCGGGCACGGGAAGGGTCGGCAACGCATTCGAGCCAGCCAGCCGCCTCGCGGTGGCCCCGGGAGGTGCCGAAGCGCGGCCGTCGAGCGGTCAGTCCCGCCGCACGTTGGCGGTGAAGTCGTAGAGGCGGCTCTTGCTGGAGGTGTAGCTCCAGTCGACGGTCGCTGGCTCGAGGCGCGGGGAGACGAGGTGCCGCTCGAGGAAGGTGAGGAGCTCGCCCCAGGCCGCCTCGGCGATCTCGGGGCGGTAGCGACCGCTCATCGTCGAGTCCGTCCAGCCGTGCGGGGCGCCCGCGTAGCAGACGATCCGGTAGCTCTTGTCCTGGTCCTCGAAGTGGCCGCGGATGAAGCGCACGTCGTCGACGGAGACCAGGTGGTCGAGCTCGCCGAAGAGGCCGAGGAAAGGAGCCTGCAGCCGCCCGACGAGGTCGTGCAGGTGCTCGGTGTGGTACTCGCCGTCGGGCTCCCACTCGCGGTTGCGGTATAGGCCGTGGAAGACCACGCAGGCGTCGAGGTGCCGGTTCGCCCCCCACAGCACCGGGTGCCGGCCGGTCGCGCAGGCGCCGAGGACGGCGAGGCGGTCGGCGTCGGCTGCCGGCGTCGTCCGCAGCAGCTCGAGCACGTCGTCGAGGATCTCGAGGGCGTGCGGGTCGGTGAGGCGCGCCGTCGCGGTGCCGTCCGCGAGGCCCCGCTGATCGGGATGCTCGAAGAAGAGGTTCGGTGCTGCGGCGACGTAGCCCGCGGCCGCCAGGCGGCGCGCCATGTTCCTCGGATGCTCGACGAGGCCGTAGCGCTCGTGGAGGACGACGACCGAGGGCTGGGGCCCAGGCTCCTCCGGGGTCGCGACGAACACCGGGGCGCCGAGACCGCGCGTGCTCTCCATGGTTTCGGGCATCGCGCACCTCCTCGCCGAGAGGGTAGGCGGGGCAGACCGGCGGCGCCCCGACCCGTCGCGATCACACGAAGAGCGACCGAAGGCGCGTCGCGGGTGACGTGCGCAGCCGCTTCGGCCACAATGCCTGCGAGTCGTTCCGCTCCGTCGTTGGGCGGTCACGAGGTGAGGGGGTGCGAAGTGCCGGATGGCCCGCTCATGATCTCCGCGGACTCGCACGTGATCGAGGACCCCCACCTCTGGGAGACGCGCCTCCCCGCGAAGTTGCGGGAGGCGGCCCCGGTCTTTCCCGAACGCGGCGTCGGCGGGCAGTTCCAGGCGCACCAGGGAGGGTGGGACCCGCTGGCGAGGGTCGAGGAGATGGCCGTCGACGGCGTGTCACAGGAGGTCCTCTACCCGAGCCTCGCGATGAACCTCTTCGGGTTGACGGACCCCGCCCTCCAGGAGGCCTGCTTCTCGGTCTACAACGACTGGCTGCTCGAGTACTGCTCGGCCGCTCCCGACCGGCTCTTCGGCATCGGTGCGCTCTGCACCTTCGACGTCACGCAGGCGGTGAGGGAACTGCGACGCTGCAAGGCGGCGGGCTTCGTCGGGGCGATGGTCTGGGAGGTGCCTCCGCCCGAGCTGTCCTTCGCGACCGACCACTACGAGGAGCTGTGGGCCGTCGCCGAGGAGCTGCGGATGCCGATCAGCCTGCACATCCTCACCGGCGCCAGCTACGGATGGCCGAAGCCGCGGGCAGCGCGGCGCGTGCTGCAGGCGACCGCCCGGCACGCGAACGACCTCGTCTACGAGGCCTCCAACGCCATCTCGGACCTCATCACGACCGGAGTCCTCGAGCGGTTCCCGGCGCTGAAGTTCGTGCTCGTCGAGAGCGAGGCGAGCTGGATCCCCTTCATCTTGAGCTCCTGGGACAAGTACGCCAGCCGGCCGAACAGCGACTCCCCGCTGACGATGGCCCCGAGCGACTATTTCCGCCGGAACGTGCACGCCACGTTCTTCAACGACCCGACCCTCGCTTCGGTCCTCGAGCGCTGGGGGTCTGCGAACTGCATGTGGTCGAATGACTACCCCCATCCGAACTCGACGTGGCCCGAGTCCCGGAAGATCATCGAACGGGATCTTGGGCATCTCCCCGACGAGGTGCGCCGAGAGGTCCTGTCCGGCAACGTCGCGCGCCTCTACGACCTGCCCGCGGCAAGCGGCCGGCAGGGCGCGTCCCCGGCGAGCTGACGAAAGCTGCGGGACGTTCGCTCCCCCGGCTTGGTGTCGCCGGAGCTCACCCGTCGGACTGCGGAGGCGAACGTGAGGAAGGTCGGTCGCCGTCGGCGGCGCGAGACCGCGCACGTGCGCTCCGAATGCCGAAGTCCGCCGGCGGGACCACCGCTCGGATCGATCGTCGGCTTCAGTCTCTCCACCGCGGCCCGCGCACGTCGCGCACGTGCGGCACCGGGACCGTGACCACCGTGTGGTCGGTGGGGGAGAGGTCGATCCGTGAGAGCGCGCTCCCGGGTACGCCCCGGAACTTCTCCGTGCTGGTCAGGTCGGCCCGGTAGGCGAGCGCCGGGGAGACCCAGACCGGGATCCCTCCGACGATGCCGCTCGCGTCGTGGTGGTTGTGTCCGCAGAGCACGACTCGGACGTCCGAGCCGGCGATGAGGTCGCGGAGCTCGTCGGGGTTCTGCAGGCGGAGGCGGGACATCGTCTTGATCGGGGAGGTGATCGGCGGGTGGTGGAGGACGAGCACCGTTCCCTCGGGGGCTCGTGCCTCGAGCTCTGCCGCCAGGTAGGCGAGCGTCTCGTTGTCGAGGGCACCTTCGTCGACTCCGGGGATGGTGGAGTCGAGGGAGATGATCCGAAGCCCGCGACACCAGTGCGTCTGGTTGATCGGCCCCGCGCCGGCGACGCCGAGCAGGTGCCTTCGGAAGGCGTCGCGCTCGTCGTGGTTCCCGGGCACGTAGACGACCTCGGCACCGTCGGCTTCCGCCTGCGAGCGCATCAGCGCCGCGAGGTCCTCGTAGCAGCCGGCGTCACCGACATCGGTGAGGTCCCCGGTGAGCAAGTAGGCGTCGGGCGCGATCCGTGCCTCGTTGACGAGCCGTAACGCGGCGACGAGGTTGTCCCGTGGCCGTACCCCCGGGCGGAGCGAGCCATCCGCGGTGAGGTGGATGTCCGAGAGCTGCACGAGCGTGAACGACTCCACGCGCCTCCTTTCCGCCCCGGTTCGCGACACACCATTGTGACTTCGACGCGGCGCACCCCTGCCCGAGAAACCCGCTCCGGACCTCGGCGCGAGCGATCATGGCGGCGTGTTCGGTGACGCCGAGTTCGGAACCGACGTCCACACCTGGCCGTGGCCCCCTACGACGTAATCGTCGTCGGCCTCGGCGGGATGGGGAGCGCTGCGGCCGCGGAACTCGCGGCGCGCGGGCTCAGCGTGCTCGGGATCGAGCGCTTCGGCGCCGTGCACAGCCGGGGCTCGAGTCACGGCGGGAGCCGTCTCATCCGCCAGGCCTACTTCGAGGACCCCCGGTACGTGCCGCTCCTGCTGCGCGCCTACGAGCGCTGGCGCGAGCTCGAGACCCTGGCGGGGGAGGAGCTCCTCACCGAGACCGGGGGGCTGATGATCGGCCGGCCGGAGTCGCGGACCGTCGCCGGGAGCCTCGAGAGCGCCCGACGCTGGCAGCTCGACCACGAGCTTCTCGACGCACGCGAGGTGGCGCGACGCTGGCCCAACCTCACCCCCGCCGCGGAGGACGTCGCGCTCTACGAGCCGCACGCCGGCTTCGTCCGCCCCGAGGCGACGGTCGCGGCGCACCTCGCCCTCGCCCACGAGCGCGGCGCCGAGCTGCACTTCAACGAGGTGGTGACCGGTTGGGAGAGCCGAAGCGACAGCGTGGAGGTGGCGGCCGGCGCGGCGCTCTACCGGGGCGCGCGACTCGTCGTCGCCGCCGGCGCCTGGGCGCCGCTGTTCCACCGCTCGCTGCGCCTCCCGCTGCTCGTCGAGCGCCACGTCCAGTTCTGGCTGCGGCCGACCGTCCCGGTGGAGCGCTTCTTGCCGGAGCGCCAGCCCGTCTACGTCTGGGAGGGCGAGGACGGACAGCAGGTCTACGGCTTCCCTGTCACCGAACGGAACCCCTCGGCCGTGAAGGCGGCCTTTTTCCGGCGGGGGCGGCCAGCCGAGCCGGACCACCTCGCCCGCTTCGTGAAGCCCGAGGAGGTGCGCCCGCTTCTCGAGTTCCTCGCGCCGCGCCTCCCCGCCCTCGGCCCGGAGGTCTCCGAGGCGGTCGCCTGCATGTACACGACCACCCCGGACGAGCACTTCCTCCTCGGGATCCCCGCCGCTGACGGGCGGCTGGTGGTCTGCTCACCGTGCTCGGGGCACGGCTTCAAGTTCGTGCCGGTGATCGGCGAGCTGGTCGCCGACCTCGTCACCGAGGGAGGGACTCGCTTGGACATCGGCCTCTTCGACCCGGACCGCTTCGGTCCGGCCTGAGCGCCGGCGTTCAGCCTCCGCGCAGCGCCCGCATGTGCGCCACCCTCCGCTCGACGAGCGCCGCGGTGCCGATGTCGTGGCGGTAGCGGACGGGGCCCCCGACGCTCGCGGCGCCCCGCTCGGCCCTGGCCTCGGCCTCCTCGAGGGTGTTGCCGAGGCCGACGACGGCGAGGGCGCGCGAGCCGGTGAGCGCGAGGCCCCCCGGCACGACGTTCACCGAGGACCAGAAGAGCCGCACGTCGGGGCCGAAGGCGGCGGGATCGACGGTGATCGGCGCCCCCCTCCCGCCCACGGCCGGGTAGGGCTCGGGGACGACGTACTTGCAGACGGTCGCTCGCGCGGCGAACGAGACGGGGAGCGCACCGAGCGTGCCGGTCGCCGTCGCCCAGCAGAGCTCGAGCAGGTCGGCCTCGAGCAGCGGCACGACGTTCATCGCCTCCGGATCGCCGAAACGGGCGTTGAACTCGACGAGGCGGACGCCGTCGCTGGTCGCCATGTAGCCGCCGTAGAGGACGCCGCGGTAGGGGGTGCCGACCTCCTCGTCGAGCGCGGCGATCACCCGCTCGTTGATCGCCTTGGCCTCGGCGAGGTCCTCGGCCACAAGGAAGGGGAGGGAGTGGTCGGCGCAGGAGTACGAGCCCATGCCCCCGGTGTTCGGCCCCTCGTCGCTCTCGAAGGCGCGCTTGTGGTCCTGCACCGGTGGGCAGTGCAGCACAGCGTCGCCGTCGGTCACGCTCTGCAGCGAGAACTCCTCGCCCTCGAGGCGCTCCTCGATGAGCACGATGCCCTCCTCGCGCACGAGCGAGCGGGCGTAGCCGAGGCCCTCCTCGCGGGAGGAGAAGTGGTGGCCGGAGACGCGCACGCCCTTCCCGCCGGTGAGCCCGTCCGGCTTCACGACGTAATCGCCGAGGTGCGCCAGGTAGCCCTCGAGGCCCCGCTCGTCGTGGAAGACGCGGTGCTCGGGGTTCCCGGCGATGCCGTGCCGCGCGACGAGCTCCCTGCACCACGACTTGCTGCCCTCGATCCGGGCGTGGGCCCTGCGGGGCCCGAAGCAGGGGACGCCGAGGTCGTCCTCGACCGCGTCCACGATCCCCGCGCAGAGCGGGTCCTCCGGGCCGATGATGAACAGGTCCGGCCCGGTCTTGCGGGCGAAGTCGAGGACCGCCGGGAGGTCCGTCAGCGAGACCTCGCCGAGGAACTCGCTGCAGCGCTCGAGCATCCCTGGCGGGCTGATCTCAGAGATCCCGAAGAGCAGCGGGTGGTGCGGGCTCTCGGCGCAGGCCTGCACGAGGGCGTCGGTGCGGGCGTCCTTGCCGGCGATGAGCACCGACGGGCGCTCCGGGAGGTTCGCTGCCACTAGCCGGCCAATCTACGCGATCACGCGACGCGGCCGATCGGTGCTCGGGCGAGCGCGGGCTCGCTGCAGGCGTCCGCCGGCCCCGATGTGGGCATAGAGAGCCTGCCGTCCGATACCGGGGGCGGGCGACGCGTGTGCCGAGGATCGAGATCGGCGCGGAGAGTGAGTGAGGACGCGATGGCAAGTGAGGGACTGCACGAGCCGGCCGACGAGATGAGCGCGGAGGTGATCGATCGCCACCGCGCGATCACCTCGCTGATGGAGGAGCTCGAGGCGGTCGACTGGTACGACCAGCGTTGCTCGGCCACCAAGGACAGCTCGCTCGCGGAGATCCTGGCCCACAACCGCGACGAGGAGAAGGAGCACGCCTCGATGCTCCTCGAGTGGCTGCGCCGCCACGACCCGGCGCTCGACAGGAACCTCCGCCACTACCTGTTCACCGACGAGCCGATCCTCGAGATCGAGGAGGCCTCCGAGGAGGACTGAGCGCGCTCGCGGGGCGCCGGCGCGACACCCCACTGCCTGGCTGCTTCAGCCCTCGGCGGGGTGGGGGTAGTGGTGGGCGACGCCGGGGTCCTCGGGCGGCACGTCGAGGTAGACGACGACCCGGCAACCCGAGTCGCCGACCGCGATCCGCTCCTCGAGCACGACGGAGGCCTCGCGTTCCGCGTTGCGGGCCGCGATCCCGCCGAAGACCGAGGAGGTCATCCTGCACAGCGCTGGCGCGCCTCGCACCACCTCTCCGAAGGGGCACGCCGTGTTGATCAGCACGATGCGCTGCGGCGTGGCCTCGAGCACCGAGAACTCGCCGTCGATCGCGTGCTTTAGGCGGACGAAGCACTCGCCGAGCTCGCCGGCGCTCATCTTGCCGACGACGCCGCGGGCGGCGCGGAACTCCTCCTCCATCTGCGCGCCGACATCGGTCCCCACCTGGGCGACCGTCGCCTCCGCCGCCGCCGGGCCGGCCGTGCGCTCGATCTCCTGGGCCAACTGGACGACGAGGGCGCGAAGGAAGGCCTCCTTCCCGAAGCCCGTTCCGGGGATCGCCTCGTCGAGGCCGGGCAGCGACCCGAGGGCGCTCACCGACGGGTGGTAGCTCGGGCTCTCGGCGCGGCCGACGGGGAGCTCGGCCGAGATCTCGGTCCCGCCGGCGCGCCGGGCGGCCGCGGAGAGTTGGCCCGTGAGCTGGCTGGCGATGAACAGCCCCCGCCCTCCCGCGTCGGTCGGCTCCGGGGGGAGGTGGGGCTCGAGGACGAAGCCGGGTCCGAGGTCGTAGACGGTGAGCACCGGGTGCGCGGTGCTCCAGATGAGCGACACCCAGGAGGGGCCGGCGGCGTGGCGGTTCGCGTTGCCGAGCAGCTCGGCGACGACCAGCTCGGCCTCCTCCACCCCTGCGGGATCAGCGGCGTGACGAGTGAGGTAGGCGCCGATCTCGTGGCGGAGGGCGGTCACGTCCGCGGCACGCGTCGAGTCGAGGAACCAATCCACTGCCTGCACCCTTCCGCGGTCGCCCCGCTGTGACCGAATCCCGTACCCGCCGGCCCCGCGCGTGCACCGGATCGGGATCGGCCGGTTCCGGGGGAGCCGGCCGATCGGGGACCGGATCGGCGGGGGGCATGCTCATGCGCACACCCCCTACCCCGCGGGCGGCGCTCAAAAACCCCAACAGGACCGCTGCGGCTGCGGGTAGCTTTCCGTCACCGCCACTGCGGCGGGGGTGAGCCGGGAAGCCTGGTCGGCGCGTAAAGGAGACGCATGCCCGACCGCGAGGCCGACCTGTCGCCCGAGCTCCGCTCCGGACTCGCCCTCTCCGGCGTCTCGTTCAGCTGGTCGCTCGTGACGAGCAGCCTCGCGGTCGCGAGCGGCGTCACCAGCGCCAGCCTCGTCCTCGTCGCGTTCGGCGCCGTCGGCTACTTCGACGCCGCCGGGTCGGCGGTGCTCGTCGCGCACTTCCGCCACTCCCTCCGCCACGAGATCCTTTCTGTGGCCCACGAGGATCTCGCGCTGCGGGTGGTGCGCTTCGGCCTCGTGGCCGTCGGCCTCGCGAGCACCGCCGAGGGGATCCGCCGCCTCGTCGGCCGCTCGGGCTCCCACCCCGACGCCCTCGGCCTCGGGGTCGCCGCAGCCTCCTTTGTGGCGCTCGCGCTGCTGGCGCGGCGTAAGCGCCAGCTCGCGCCCCGCATCCCGAGCGCGGCGCTTGCCGCCGACGGCCTTCTCTCGGCAACGGGGAGCCTGCTCGCGCTCGTGACCGTCCTCGGCGTCGCCCTCACCGCCGCGCTCGGATGGTGGTGGATCGACCCGGCGGCGGGGACCGCGGTCGCGCTCGGCGCGCTCGTCGTCGGCGTCCGCCTCGGGCCGCCGGGGCGTGACCGCGGCCGGGCCGGGGTAGGGCAGTCTCATGACGACACCACCTGACGAGCGGCGGAGCGACGGGAACCCCGAGGAGCAGCCGGAGACCCCCGACCGTCCCCAGGACGAGCCCGACAACCCTGCGATGGACGATCCCGACGAGCGGATCGACGAGCAGGGCCGCGAGTCCTTCCCCGCGAGCGACCCCCCCGCGCACTGACGCCGTCGCCGCGCCCGACGGTCGCGCGACGACAGAGGGGATCAGTCGACGAGGCTCCGGGCCTGTTGCCAGCTCGTCTCGTCGGCGGCGACGATGAGCCCGGAGCCTTCCTCGGCCGGGCGGTAGGGCGATCCGTCGAAGCGCCCGACGACGCCGCCCGCCTCCTCGACGAGGAGGGCGCCCGCGGCGTGGTCCCAAGCAAGGGTGCGCCAGTAGACGCAGAAGTCCTGCGCGCCCTCGACGAGCGCGGGGTACTCGATCGCCGCGGAGCCGCGACCGGAGAGCACCGAGCCGAAGCGGCCCCGGTTGCGCTCGACCGCCGCCGCCTGCTCCGGCGGGAGGAAGCGCGACGAGACCCGGCCCCGCAAGCCAGCGGCCGTCGCCGCCGGCCTCCCGCGGCGGATCGGCCGGCCGTCACGGAGGACTCCCCCTCCCCGCGCCGCCATGAACATCGCCTGCCGCAGCGGTTGCCAGATCCACGCCGCCACCGTCGCCCCCTCCTCGAGGAGCGCAACCATCACGCCCCAGTCGGGCGAGCCGGTGACGAAGTTCGCCGTACCGTCGATCGGGTCGACGAGCCAGGCACGCGGCGACCCGAGCAGCTGAAGGCGCGAGGGGTCCGCGGCGCAGGCCTCCTCGCCGACGACGGGCGCGCCCTGTCCGAGCCCCGCGAGACGCGCCTCGAGGAGTTGCTCGGCCTCCTCATCGGCGACCGTCACGAGCTCACCGGGCGACTTCGCGCGGACGTCGTCTTGCGCGAGGAAGGAGAAGCGCGGCTCGATCGCCGTTGCACTCACCTCCCGGATCGCCGCGGCGACGGCGTCGAGGAAGGGCGCGCCGATGGCCATCGGGCGAGTCTCGCAGGGGGCCGACCCGGACTTGGCCGGAAGCACGGAAAACGGCCGGCCGGCCCCCGCGACGCTGTCGGCGGTGCTTCGGGGTCGGCGTGCCGACAGTCGCGCCTTGGTCCGGAGCCGCGGTTAGCGGGGGCCCTCCTCGATCTCTCCCTTCCCGACCTCACGGTGGCGGGAGAGGCGCTCCTCCAGGTGTTCGACGCCGGGGCGCCACGGCGTCGACTGGTCCTTCACGACCCGGTCCAGCTTCTCGCCGAGCACGAGCACCGAGCGGGCGAGGGGGTTGCGGTGGGCCGAGGGGTGGGAGAGCGCGTGCTCGACGGAGCGCTCGACCTCGTCGCGCACCGTCGCGGCGCGCCCGACGTCGAGGCGCGCCAGCTGGGGGAGGAGTTCCGCTTCCTCCTGCTCGAGGTGCTGGCGGATCGCCTCGAGGAGAGCCTCGAGGGCCGCTTCGAAGCCCTCGGGGTCGTCGGCGTAGACGTTGCCCGGCTTCACGTGGCGGGTGCGTCGACGGATCTCGCCGAGACCCTCGCGCACCACCTCCTGGTCGGCGCGGGCGCGCTCGATCTCGTGGTGCTCCCCCGCCAGCTCCTCGATCGCGGGGTAGACGGCGCGCGCCTTCACGTCCTCGCAGCGCGCGCACGTGCCGACGAGCTCGACGGCGAGATCGGCGCGCTCGGCGGGGCGCCGGCTCTCCTCGATGAGATCGAGGATCGCGAGCAGCCGCTCCTGCTCGTGCTCGAGCGGCGCGAGCACCGCGCGCGCCGCATTCCTGTTGGTCTCCGCCTCGTCGAACGTGGGACACCTCCCGGCAAAGCACAGCGGCCGATCGCGGCTGGCGCGCGAGAGATACCCATTGCGGACCCTCCTCTCACAACGTCCCAGTCGCGCCATCGATGGCCTCGGACGCCGCACCGGCGCGGGCCGGCGCAGAGCGGGAGGCAGCACGTGCTCGGTCGCGGACATCTGGGGGGCCTGTACGCGGGAGGGGCCCTCGTCGTTGCTTCGCTGCTCGCTGGCGGGGGCGCGGCGCTCGCGGCGGTCGAGCCGACGAGCCCGAAGGTCGTCACCTGAGCGATGCGGGCCGTGGTGGAGCCAGCGAACTACACGATCTCTTGCGCGGACGCGAACACCGCACTGCAGGCGGCGCGCTGGAGCGAGTGGGCCGCGGCCAAGGCGACGGCGAGCGCGACCTACGTCTACAACACCTGCGACCCGTACTGCGCGGCCGGGAAGTTCGTGCGCGTACGCGCCACGGTGGTCCTCTCCAAGGTCGTCAACTCGCGCCATGGCAGGGTCTTCTCGAAGATGGTGGTCACCTACAACAGCGGGGCGAAGACCCCCAGCGGCGCCTTCCCCCTCGCCACCGGACGGCTCGGAGGCGGCGCTCGATCGGGTGACGAGCCCCTCCGTACCGGGCGGCTACCCGCCGCGTCCCGTGTCGCCGTGACGGCTACGCGCGGGCGGCCTCCTGTGCGTCTCGGGTCTCGGAGAGCTGGTAGCGGGCGAAATTCGGCACGAACTTCGCGATCAGCAGCACCCCGACCACGCAGCCGAGGCCGCCGGAGACGATCGAGAACTTCGCGTTCGTGAGCGCGGCGACGAGGCCCGCCTCGGCGTTGCCGAGCTTGCCGGTCTGCACCGACGCGCTCTGCAGCGAGGAGAGGCGGCCGCGCAGTGCGTCGGGCGTCTCGGTCTGGATGATCGAGTTGCGCAGCGTCGCCGAGCCGACGTCGGCGGCGCCGGCGATCGCCAGGCAGCCGATGCCGACGATCAACCACGGCGCGAGGCCGAAGCCGACGATGGCGAAGCCCCAGATGCACACGGCGATCATCACCGCCCGTCCCTGGAAGCGAACATGGCTCGTCCACCCGCTCAGCAGCGATCCGATGAAGGCACCGAGGCCGGGCGCCGACATCAGCAGGCCGTAGGTCTTCGCGCCGCCGTGGAAGTGCTGGTAGGCCATGTAGGGGAAGAGCGCCGTCGGCAGGCCGAGCAGGGTGGCGTTGATGTCGGTGATGAAGCAGGCCTGGATGACCCTGCGCCCCTTCAAGAACGCGAAGCCCTCGCCGATCGAGCTGAAGCCGAACTTCCGGCCGCCGCCGACCGGCTGCATCGGGGGCAGGCGGAACAGGACCTGTAGCGCCCAGAGGGCGCTCGCGACGTCGATCCAGTAGACGATGTCGAGGTTGCGGATGAACACCGAGATGAGCACCCCCGCGAGGGCGGGGCCGGCGACGCTCGAGGTCTGGGTGAGCAGCTGGCGCAGCGCATTCGCCGAGACGATCGAGTCCCGGTCGACGAGCGTCATCTGCACGGCCTGGCGGGTGGGGCCGTCGATGCCGTTCATCCCCCAGGTGAAGGCCGACATCACGTAGAGGACCCAAAGCGCCGGATGGTTGCCGATGCAGTTGACGGCGAGGCAGGTCGTCGAGAGGCCGATGAGGATCGCGGTGACCATCAGCAGCTTGCGGCGGTCGACGGCGTCAGCGATCGCACCGCCGAAGAGGGGGGCGATGATCCCCGGGCCGACCTGGGCGGCGCTGATCAGCCCGACGGCGAGGTTGGAATGGGTGATGCGGTAGATCTGGAAGACGACGGTCACCGTCGTCAGCTGGGCGCCGAACTGGCGGAGCGCGTAGCCGAACCACAGTCGCCGGTACTGCGGAAAGCGCCGCAGCGGTGTGATGTCGACGAACAGCCGCGATGCCATGGGGCCCCTCCCGCGACGGTCGACCCTACAACTTCTTCACCCATCGAAGTGAATCAGCGATGCAGCGCCCGCCGTGCCCACCAGCGCGCGTCGTGTTCGGTGCGGGAGCGATGGTGCGCGACCGACGGGAGGGCGCGGTCCGTCGCTTGCGTCGCGAACGGCCACCGCCTCCCGCACGTTCTCTACCGCCGGCAGCGCCGCCTGGGAGGAGGGCGGCATCCTCACCGCTTGCCGGGCGCGTAGATCGTCACCGAGGCCACCTGCAGCTCGTCGGTGGCGGGCGTGGAGGCGTTCACCGTGTGGAAGGAGGAGGCGAGGCTCGAGGCCACCTGCAGGTCGATGAGCAGCTACATCGGCTCGGCGGGGATTGACTGCTGGGCGCTCGTGAGGGTGCCGATGAGGTTGTCGTCCAGATACAGGTGGTCTGCTTGCCGGGGACCCAGCTGACACCGAAGTCGTGGTAGCCGGAACCGAAGTTGCCGCCGAGCGCGGTCGTGCCGCCGGCCGACCCGTGCGGCGTGTGCAGCCTCCAGGCGTCGACGTTCGCCCCGCCCGCCGCCGTGTAGCCACCCTCGAAGAGGTCGATCTCGTAGTTGTCGTCGGCTGCTCCCGAGCTGCGCCCGGGGAGGAGGAAGATGCTCGGCCACATCCCTGCGGCCGTCGGCACCTTGGCCACCACGTTGAGGACCCCGCCGTTGAACTCGACCTTCCCGTAGGTGGCTCTCGCCGGAGGCCTTCGGGACGGGGCCGCGGGCGAGGGCGGTGCTGCCGCGGGCGAGGGCGGGGCCGCCACCGGCGAGGGGACAGGCGCCCTCGAGTGAGCGAGCGGGGGTCGTAGTCTTCGCGCCATGGCGGTCACCCTCTACGGCGTCTGCGCGGTGACCTTCATGATGGTGATGTATGCCCTCGAGTCGCGGGGGCGGCTGTTCGTGGCCCTCTTCGCGCTCGGCTGCGCGCTCTCGAGCGGCTACGGCTTCCTCGCCGGGACCTGGCCCTTCGGGGTGGTCGAGGCGCTGTGGAGCGTCATCGCGCTCCGCCGCTTCCGCCAGGGGCGCGCCTGACGGCAGGGCCGAGAGGCCGCGCCCGAGGCCGGGAGGCCTCCGTCGGATCTCCGGGGCGGGCCGTCCCGCGAGCGCTCAGTGCGCCTCCTCCCCTTCGGGGGGGAGGGGGTTGGAGCGGAAGGCCCAGAGCGCGACGGCGATCCCGAGCGCCGCGATCACCGCGGTGATGAGGTTGCCGACGCGAAGGCCGTGCACGAACGACAGGTCGGCCGCCACGCTCGCGAGCGCGTGCGCGCTGTGCCCCGTGCCGGCGATCGAGAAGGCGATCGAGCCGATGAGCGCGACGCCGAGGTTGCTCCCGACCTGGCGTCCCATCGTGCCGACCGCGCCGGCGACCGCAGCACGGTCCTTCGGCATCGAGGAGATCGCGGCCGCGGTGATCGAGGTGTTCACGAGGCCGCTCCCCGTCCCGACCAGCAGGAAGACGCCGACGAGGAGGACGAGCGAGGTGGTGAGGCTGATGCCGACGGTGAGGAGCACCATCGCCGCGAGCATCGCCGCCATCGCGAGCGTCGCCGGGAGGCGGGGGCCGCGCCTGCCGTTCATCCGCCCGGCGATCGGGGAGAAGACGAGCACCGCCGCGGAGATCGGCACGAACAGGAGCCCCGCCTGCAGGGGCGAGTAGCCCCGCACCTCCTGCAGGTACAAGGTGTTGAGGAACTGGAAGCCGGCGATCACCACGAAGGCGCAGATCGCGAGCAGCGCCGCGCCCGAGAGCGCCGGGCGCGCCAGGTAGTGCAAGTCGATGAGGGGGTGCGGGCTGCGGCTCTCGGCGCGCACGAAGGCGAGGCAGGAAGCGAGCGAGACGACGAGCAGGATGACCACGAGCGGCGAGCTCCACCCGTCGTCCGGCCCGCTGATGAGGGCGTAGGTGAGCGTCGAGAGGGCGACGGCGAGGGCGGACTGGCCGGGGATGTCGAAGGGCCGAGGCTCCTCGGCGCGCGACTCGGGGAGGATCTTCCGCCAGGCGACCGCCGCGGCGCCGATCGGCAGGTTGACGAGGAAGACGCTCCGCCAGCCGAAGGCCTGCACGAGCAGGCCGCCGATCACCGGGCCGGCGGTGGTCGAGACGCCGGTCGCGGTGTTCCACATCCCGACCGCCCAGGAGCGGCGCTTGGCGTCGGTGAAGGTGTTGGTGATGATCGCCAGGCTCGAGGGGGTGAGCACCGCCGAGCCGATCCCCTGCAGGCAGCGAAAGACGATGAGCGCCCCGAGGTCGGGCGCGAGGCCGCAGGCGAGCGAGCCGAGGGTGAAGATCACGAGGCCCGCGGTGAAGGCGCGCCGCCGGCCGAAGCGGTCGGCGAGGGAGCCGCAGACGAACAGCGAGCTCGCGCGGGTGAGCGTGTAGCCGACGACCGTCCACTGCAGACCGGAGGTGGAGGCACCGAGGTGACGCTGGATCGACGGGAGGGCGACGTTCAGGATCGTCCCGTCGAGGGTCGTCATGAACAGCGCGCTGCAGCAGATCGTGAGGAGCAGCGCCTCCTGACGACGCCTGGCGCGGTCGACAAGCTCGACGGTGCTCACGACCGGCCCCCCGTCGCGTCGCTCGCCCGCTCGCCTGGCCGCATCTCCGGGCTACACACAAGCCGCTCGGGACGGCCGCCGCCAATCCGCGAGGCGGCGCCCCGCTCAGTTCGTCGCCTCCCGCAACGGCTCCTCGGGGCGGCGCGCCGGGAGGCGCGCGCTGTAGATCGAGTAGCCGTCGACGTGGCGGGTGACGGCGGTGGCGATCACCGTGCAGGCGACCATCGGCACGACGAGCGGGAAGCCAGAGTGGGTGAGCTCGGCGATGAGGACCAGGCCGGCGAGGGGCGCCTGCATCGCGGCGCCGATCATCGCCGCCGCGCCGATCATCGCGAAGGCGCCGAGCGGCGCCCCCGGCCAGAGGTGGCTCCAGGCGAGGCCGAGGAAGCCGGCGAGCAGCGCGCCGGTCGACAGCGCCGGGGTGAACAGGCCCCCCGAGGCGCCGCTCCCGAGACAGAGCGCGGTGACGAGCGGCTTCAGCGCGAAGAGTGCCAGCAACAGGGTGAGGGTGCCCTGGCCGAGGAAGACCGAGTGCGCCATGTCCTTGCCGTTCCCGAAGAGCTGCGGGTAGCGGAGGCCGATCAGCCCGAGCAGGCCGAAGGCGACGAGTGGGGCGACGAGCACCCACCGCCCCTTCGCGCTGTGGTGCGAGACCCAGCCGATGAGGCGGATGAAGGCCGCGGCGAAGAGCCCGATGACGGGCGCCGCCACGAGCGACCAGACCATCAGGGTCGCGGAGAGGTGGAAATTGGGGATCCCGACGTAGGTCGCCTGATTGGGGAGGTAGAGCCAGGCGACGGCGGTGGCGATTGCCGAGCAGGCGAGGGCGGGGAGCACCGCCGGCAGCGCCATGCTCCCGAGCAGCACCTCGGCGGTGAACAGCGCCCCGCCGACGGGGACGTTGTAGACCGCGGCGAAGCCCGCCCCCGCGCCGCAGGCGACGAGCAGCCGTCGTTGTGCGGGACTGAGGTGCACGAGGTGCGCGAGCGCGCTCCCCGCGTAGCCGCCCAGCAGCTTCGGCGCCGCCTCGCGCCCGATCGAGGCGCCCATGCCGATCACGATCTCGGAGATCACCGAGGTCCCGACGCTGCGCCGCGCCGACAAGGTCGCGTCCCCGCTCCACAGCGCGTCGTCGATCTCGGAGCGCTCGCCGGGGGTGTGCCGTCGCAGCAGGTACCAGGCGACGCCGCCGAAGGCGCCGGCGAGCAGCAGCGAGGCCATCCGCCGCTGCCCGGAGGCGCGCTGGGCGGCGCTTTGCAGATCGCCGGAGTGGTAGTGGAAGGCGAGGTGCTGGGTCGTGAACAAGAGCCACATCAGCCCGGCGGCGACGAGGCCCGCGGCGACGCCGGTGAGGGCGACGGCCAGCCAGAACACCGGGGTGAGCGCGGCTTCGCCGTCGCCGGTGGCGTTCGGCTGCTCCATCGCCCCGCGCCCGGAGGGAAGGCGTCGGGGGATGAGCGGCGTCGGCACGCGCTGCCGCTCGTTCACCACCTCGCGCCGGCGCATCCCCCATCCTCCCCGACGACGGCGCCCGATGTGATGACCATCACCGAGGGGCTCGGTGATGACCATCACCGAGGGGCTCGCTGTCGCGGGCGCGGGCCGCGCCGCCGGCCGCGCGCCGCGCGTTGACCGGCCAGGTCGCGCCGTAACCTCCGGCAGATGGTCGCGGAGGCGATGTGGCTGCCGCTCGACGACCGTGCCGAGGACCGGTCTCCTCCGCTCGCCGGCTGGCTGAGTCCACCGCTCGGGAGCGCGCTCGGTCTCGGAGTGCTGCTCCTGCCTTCCGTTGGCTACGAGTACTGCTCAAGCCACCGGGCGGTGCGATCGATCGCCGAGGCGCTCGCGCGCCGCGGTTGCCCGGCGCTTCGGATCGACTACCCGGGCGCCGGCGACAGCGCGGGGCACGCCGAGGAAATTGTCGACCTCGCGCCGTGGCGTGACGCGGTGCAGGCGGGGGTGGCGGCCCTGCGGGACCTCGGCGTGGCAGGGTCGCGGTCGTCGGCGTCCAGGTAGGCGCCCTCTTGGCGCTGGAGCAGGCCGCCGGGCTGGGGCTCGCCGCCGTTGCCTGCCTGAGTCCGGTCGTCTCGGGGCGGCGCTACGTCCGTCAGCTCACGATGATCGGGATCGCCGACCCGAGCGGCTCGGGGGACGTGGCCTTCGGTGGGGCGCTCTTTGGCTCCGGCCTGCTCGCCGCGCTCGACTCCGTCGACGTCGCCGACGCAGCCGGCCACTGCCCCGTGCCGTTGCTGCTCGTGAGTCGCCCAGGCGTCCGGCTGCCCGCAGTCGCCCGACGGTCCCGAGTTGTGGACGAGTGGCGCCCTCGAGAATTCATGGAGCGACCCGCCGAGGAAGCGGAGGTCGACGCGGACTTCGTGGAACGGCTGGCTGGCATCCCCTACATCATCAAGGACCGCCTGATGGCGGCGCGGCGCGCACAGAACCGGCTCGGAGAGGCTCCGAAGATCGGCGGCCTGGCGACCGCGTTCGAGGCGACGGCGGCATTCCTCGGCGGCTGGCTGGGCGGGCTCGACGGCCTCTGCGGCGCTTTGGCGCTCGCGACCTTCGTCGAGGGCGCCGTGTTCGTGCTGCTGCTCCTGCAGGTCGTGCTGCCGGGCGCCCGCCCGAGGCCACCGGAGAGGGCACGCTCCCGCTCCCGCTCACGCCCGAGCCTCCCCCGAGGACGCGCCTCGACCTCGGCCGGCCGCCGCGGACGGGCAGACCTGGCACGGCGTCGCTCGTCACGAAGGGGGCCGTGAGGACGGCACCCAAACGGGAGGGCGCGGCGCGCGTGGATGGTCATCTCAGCGACTAGGAGGTGGCGGCTGCTCTCGTCCGACGCTGGACGTGGTGACGCCCGTTCGAGGTCGCAAAGGGTCAACCTCAGGTAGAGGTTCACCCAACCCGGAGCCGTCCGACCTGCTCACCGGCCGCCAGCCGCGCCGCCTCTGGGCGGCGAGCTCAGCCGGCGACGGGCGCGAGCTGCTCGCGGAGCTCGGGCAGCGCGTCGGGGCCCTTGTAGAGGCCCATCTCGGGCTTGCGCTTGTCGTAGTCGCGCTCCAGCAGGGCGATCACGGCCTCCACGCTCGCGAAGTGCGCCTCGATCTCGAGGCGGTAGCCGTCGGGGTCCCGGAAGAACCACGAGATGTTGAGCGGCTCGGCGGCATGGCCGTGCGGTCCGTCGACCTCGACGCCGCAGCCCTCGATGTGCGCGAAGACCTCGTCCACCTTGTCGGCATCGGCCTTGAAGGCGAAGTGCAGGTCGTACTGGGGCTGCGGCGCCCCGAGCGGGATCGCGAGGCCGATGTCGCCGACGTAGATCTTGGTCTGACGTTCGGTCTGCCACTGCACCTTGGCGCCGAGCACCTCGGTGTAGAAGGCGATCGTCCGATCGAGGTCCGCCGAGGGGAATCCGAAATGACTGAGCCCGCCGAGTCCGTCCACGAGGCCCACCTCCTCCGTGTCGAGTGCTGTGCAGTCTAGGGACGCGAGCGCCGCCGCGTGGTCGGAGAAGCGCCGAGGGTACGCGACGGGACGGCCGGGGACGCCCGGCTCCGTCAGGGGGCGTCGAGGAACGTCGTGGTCAGCGCGAGCACCTCTTCGACCCGGCGCGTGAGGCCGACGTGGGTGGTCCCAGGGAGCACCGCGAGCTGTGCGGTCGGCAGCAGCGCGAACAGCTCCGCCACGTCGGCGAGCGGCGAGAAGTCGCGGTCGCCGAAGAGCAGGAGCACGGGCATGCGCAGTGATCCCAGCTCGTCACCCCACCCCGGAAGCTCCTGCACCATCGGCCTGGTCCTGGCCACGAGCTCCTCGAAGTGTGCGGGATCGGGTGCGACCGCCTGATAGGCGTCGCGCATCGCCTGGAAGTCCCCCGCCGTCGGCAGGCGATCGGCGTCGAGCGGCGCGCTCTCCCGGCCGGGAGGGCGGTGCGCGTCCGCGGAGGCGACGATCAGCTTGCCGACCCGGCTGGGTGCCGCGAGGGCGAGCGCGTAGGCGACGAGCCCTCCGAGGCTGAAGCCGAAGAGGTCGGTCTCGGCGACCCCGAGATGGTCGAGCAGCCCGAGGACGTCGCCGGCCAGCGCGTCGATCGTCATCGCGCGCCCGCTGTCGGCGGTGTGCCCGTGGCCCTGCAGCTCGACCGCGATCACCTGCCGGCCCGCCGCGAGCGGTCCGAGCAGCGGGCCGAAATTGAGGGCGATGGTCATCAGCCCGCCGTGCAGCAGCACGAGCGGGGCGGCCGGTGCCGAGCGTCTCGTAGTACAGCTGCAGGCCGTTCACGGCCGCGTACATCGCCCCAGTATGGCCAGCCGCGCGATTACTCGGAGGGCGTCACGACGGCGCGACCTCGGCGCCCTCACCTTTGCGCGTGCGGCACTCTGCCCGCACCGATCGGGGCGAACGATGGCATCAGCGACGCTCAGGGTGGCGCGCGACGCCGGCCACGCGATCGAGCTCCGCCGCGGCCGGTTCGAGGTCGAGCTCGACGGAACGAGCATCGGCTCGCTCACCATCACGACACCTTCGAGAGCGCCGTGGAACCGGGGGGCCACAGCCTGCGGCTGCGAAAAGGGCGCTACTCGAGTCGGACGCGGACTTTCGACGCAGCCGAGGGCGCCGTCGTCGAGTTCCTGTGCCACGGCGCAAGGATCTGGCCGACGTACGTCGCCTCCCTCTTCGTTCGGAGCCTCGCGATCTCCTTGCAGCCGTCCTAGGAGCGTGGGTCAGTAATGGCGATCAGCTGCATACTCATGCACAAACTGCTGTCTAGCCAACACAGGTCCTAGTAAAACGAATGCCTTCCCAAGATTCTGCATCGTTACGCGGGATTTCGGGTTACTGACCCACGCTCCTAGTCGGCGATCCGGAGCCCCGGCTCGCCCTCGCCACGCCAGGCGTCACCCGATGTCGACCCGTGGCTGACCGTCAGCGGAGCGCAGCCCGTGCGGCGAGGCGCCCGGAGATGATGCACTCGCAGATGTTGCCCGCCCCCGGGTAGAGGCGGTTCCAGATCGAGCCGAGCTCGCCCGCCCCGAAGAGGCCGGGCACCGGGCTGCCGTCGGCGGAGACGATGCGCCCGTCGGCGTCGCGGCGCGGACCGCCCTGGGTGTTCACGATGATCGGGTAGACCGCGGCTCCGTAGAACGGCGGTGTCGCGATCGGGGCCATCTCGTCGGCCGGTCGCTCGAACTCGTCAACTCCCTTGCCCCGTGCGACGGCGTTGAAGCGCCCGACGACGGCGCCGAGGCGCTCGGCGGGGAGGCCGAGCGCGCCGGCGAGGCCGTCGAGGTCGTCGGCGCGCGAGATCCAGCCGCGACCGATCTCGGCCAAGTTGTCGGCGCTCCAGGGGTAGTGGCGGTTCTCCCCGTGCGGGAGATGGGCGAGCCTTCCGGCGAGGCGGGTCGTCTCGTCGAGGATCACGTACGAGGGCACCCGCAGGTACTCGCCGGTCGTCGTGTCCTGGACGAGCATGGCGTGCACCGCGCTGTGGTTCTCGAGCGCCGTCTCGTTCACGTAGCGGCGGGCGTGCTGGTCGACCATCACGAAGCCGTGCGCCGGCATCTTGGCCTGGATGCCGGCCTCGAGGTCCGGGAGGCGGTAGCCGACCGAGGCGGCGACGGCGTTCATGTGCCAGAGGTCGGCACCGGCCTCCTGGGCGAGGCGGATGCCGTCGCCGGTCGCCCGCCCCACCGGGCACACCGTCGGGAGGGGGAGGCCGTAGTACTGGGTCATCGTCTCGTCGTCGTAGGCGAAGCCGCCGCTGCAGAGGACGACACCCCTGCGGGCGCGCAGCACGACGTTGCCGCCGGGGGCCGCGACCTCGACGCCGTGCACCCTGCCGCGCGCCCCGTCGCGCACCAGGTGGACGACGCGCGCGCCGAGGACGAGCGGGACCTCGCGCTCGGCGAGGTTGTGGGCGAGCAGGTCCCACAGGGCCGGGCCCGTCTTGCGCCCGGCCTCGACCGGGCGGAGGAGCGCGCGCGGCGCGAGCGCGGCCGAGTCGGGGAAGTTCGGGAACGACGAGCCGCCGCGGCTGATCGGGAAGTAGCGGGGGTCGCCGTGCGCGCGCTCGGCCTCGTCGCGGATCTCGAGCTCGCCACCGTGCGCGGCGAGCCAGTCGGGGAGCTCCGCGAGGCCCTCGACGAAGGCGTCGATCACCGGGCGCGGGGTCGCGCCCTGCGCGAGCGCGAAGAAGTGGCTCGCCGTCCCGGCGCGGTCGGTGACGGTGCGGATCGTCCCTCCGGAGGCCTGCGTGCTGCCGCCGGGGGACTCGGTCTTCTCGAGGACGACGACGGAGGCGCCGAGGTCGTGAGCCTCGATAGCGGCGACCGCGCCCGAGCCGCCACCTCCGACGACGATGAGGTCGAACTCCTCGTCCACGAGCTCGTCCAGGTGGAGGTGGTTCGGGTAATGCCGGTCATCCCCGGTGTCGCGCTCGGGCACCCATCGGCCGTCGACGATCGTCATCGCTTCCCCCCGCCCGAGCGGCACCCGACGGGCGCCACGCCGGAGCGGAAATCTACCGATGCGCGGGCGGTGACCGAGCCGCCAACCGCGTCGCTCAGGGTCGGCCGGTCGGCCCCTCGCCGATCGCGACGCGGTGGCCGCCCGCGCCCTTCGCGCAGTAGAGGGCGGCGTCGGCGGCGGCGCGCACCTCGATCATTCGCGCCGGCGGGCCGGCGGCGACCCCCGCGCTCACCCGCAGCACGAGCCCCTCGCCGAGGTCGGCCATCGGCTGCGCGTCGAGCGTCGCGAGCAGCGCCTCGGCGCGGGTGGCCGCCGCCGGGAGGTCGGTCTCGGCGAGCACGACCACGAACTCGTCGCCGCCGAGACGGACGGCGAGGTCGAGCGGTCGGACGCCCCGCTCGAGGACGCGGCCGATGCGCACCAGCACGGCGTCGCCGGCGAGGTGGCCGAAGTTGTCGTTGATCGCCTTGAAGGCGTCGACGTCGAAGAGGATGAGCGCAGCGGTCGCGCTCGAGCGCTCCGCGAGGCGGCCGACGTACTCCTCGAGTGCACGGCGATTGCCGATGCCGGTGAGGTCGTCGAGGCGGGCGTGGCGGGTGAGGAGCTCTCGCTCGCTCGCGTGGCGTTCGGCTTCGATGTGCGCGCGCATTGACGCGAGGGAGGCCTGGCGGCGCGCCCACTGCTCCTCGACCGCCCGCCTCGCGTAGCGCAGTCCCGCCCCCGAGCCGCCGCGGGCCTCGATCGTCGCCGCGAGGAAGAGGGCGAGGTCGTAGGGGAAGGGGTGGATCTCCGGCGAGAGGCAGCTGACGGCGGCCTCGGCCGCCCCCGCGGCGCCGGGGCGGCCGGCGTCGGCGTCGCTGAGGGCGATGGCGAGACGGCAGAGGCCGACGGCGCGCGGCTCGCCCTCGTCCGGGGTGCCGACGCGGGCGAGCACGTCGCGGGCCTCCTCCGCGGTGTCGTGGCCGGCGATCGCGCCGAGCAGCAGGCCGAGGGCGTCGAGCTCGAGGCGCCAGCTGTCGGCCATCGGGTAGGTGCCGGCCGTGGCGAGGGTCGTCTCCCAGCCCTTGAAGCGCTCGGCCACCCCGGGGGCGTCGTCGAGCTGGCGGAGGACGCCCGACCACGAGACCTCCTCCTCGGCGAGGTTGAACAGGATCGGCGCGAGGAGGAAGTCGAGGCTGCCGGGCGGCTCGGCGGCGCCGACGGCGAGCGCCTTCTCGTACTGCTCGTGGGAGAGCTCGAACAGCCAGCGGTTGCCGAGCGCGATCGCGCAGGCGGTGTGCGCGCTGATCCGTTCGAGGGGGTGGCCGCTCGACTGCTCGAGCAGCACGATCGCGTGCGCGAGGTCGGCGTCGCGCGACGCCGAAGTGGTGAGGTCGTCGCCGGAGAAGCCCTGGTCCGAGCGCATCGCGAGGCCGAGCGCGAGCATCACCTCGTCGGCGGACTCCTCGCTCGCGGCGATCAGCTTGCCGACCGCCTCGGGACTGCGGCCGTCGCCGACGATCCAGGCGCGCACGGCCTCGCCGAACAGGCAGCTGCGGGCGACCTCGCCCCAGCCGCGGCGGCGGGCGCGCTCAGCGAGCAGCGCGAGCTCTTCGCTCGCGCCGGGCACGCCGGCCTGGAGGTCGTGAATGAGCTGGTACGCGAGGGTGAGGCTCGCGAGCCGATCGTCGTCGGTCACCGTGGTCACCGATATTGCCATCCCCGCTCCTCGTTCGCGGTGCTCTCCGCCGTCCGCCGGGACGGCGCGCGGAGGGGTCCCGCCGGGAATTACGGCCCCTCAGTGGCCGACCGTTGAGCGCCGCGGCCACCCCGAGGCGCTGGCGGGGGCCGCTCGCGCGGTGGCGCTCGGCCAGCGCGGCGCGTCGGACGTCGAGGCGGTCGCGCAGGTGCAGCAGCCCCTCCTCCTCCTCGAGCTCGTCGCCGCAGCGTTCCCTCCAGCGCTTGGGGTACCAGCGCCCCGGGCGGGCCATCAGTGGAGACCGGCCGCCGGGTGGAGGGCGATGAGGCGCCTGCGGCCGACTTCGGCGAAGCGTTGGAGGTCGTTCACCATCGCGGCGAGCGACTCGGCGCCGCGCTCGGTGAGCCGGTAGGGGCGGCGATTGCCCTCGACGGGGAGCGCCTCGATCAGGGCCTCCGCCTCGAGGCGGGTGATCGCGCCGTAGAGGGTGCCCGGGCCGAGGCGGACGCCCCCGAACTCGGCGATGTCCTCCATCAGCGCCCGTCCGTGCTTCGGCCCTGCGGCGAGACTCATGAGGACGAGGAGCGGCGGGTCGTTCTCGCGACGAAGGCCCGCCTCACGGATGCGCTGCTTGCGTGGCATACGTAAACGTAATTACGTTCCACGTACAAAGTCAAGGAGCGCGCGAGTCCGTCATCACCGACCTCCCGTATTTTGCCACAGATCTTACTGTGTCAAATAGTCCGGCAGCGCGCTCCGAGCGACGGGGCCCGCCCGCCGACTGAGGCCGGGGCGCGACCTAGGGTGGCGAGGGGGCCGACCCAGGAGGCGACATGGAATACCGCAAGCTCGGTGCGACGGGGCTCGACGTCTCGAAGATCTGCCTCGGTTGCATGAGCTTCGGCGAGCCCGACCGGGGCGGCCACCCGTGGAGCCTCTCGGAGGCCGACTCCCGCGTGATCATCCGCGCCGCGATCGAGGGTGGCGTGAACTTCTTCGACACCGCCAACGTCTATTCAGCAGGCAGCAGCGAGGAGATCGTCGGCAGGGCGCTGCGCGAGTTCGCCGACCGCGATGAGGTCGTCCTCGCCACCAAGGTGCACGGCCGCATGCACGAGGGGCCGAACGGCGCGGGCCTCTCGAGAAAGGCGATCCTCTCCGAGATCGACCACAGCCTCCGTCGCCTCGGCACCGACTACGTCGACCTCTACCAGATCCACCGCTTTGACCCGACGACGCCCGTCGAGGAGACCCTCGAGGCCCTCGACGCCGTCGTGAAGGCCGGGAAGGCGCGCTACATCGGCGCCTCGTCGATGTACGCCTGGCAGTTCGCGAAGATGCTGCACGCCTCCGAGCGGCACGGCTTGGCTCGCTTCGTCACGATGCAGGACCACTACAACCTCCTCTACCGCGAGGAGGAGCGCGAGATGCTCCCGCTCTGCCTCGCCGAGGGAGTCGCCTCGATCCCCTGGAGCCCGCTCGCACGGGGGCGCCTCACCCGTGACTGGGACGCCGCCACGGCGCGCAGCGAGACCGACGACTTCGGCAGGCGCCTGTACTCGGAGGACGACCGCACGATCGTCGAGCGGGTCGCCGAGATCGCCGCCAAGCGCGAGGTCAGCCGGGCCCAGGTGGCACTCGCGTGGATCCTCTCCAAGCCGGTCGTGGCGGCGCCGATCATCGGCGTCACCAAGCTCTCCCAGCTCGAAGAGGCGCTCGGCGCGGTCGGGCTCACGCTCTCCGAGGAGGAGGTCGCGCAGCTCGAGGAGCCCTACGAGCCGCACGGCATCGCCGGTCACTGAGCCCGTGGCGGACAGTGCGCATCGCAGTGGTGACGGGTGCCTCTCAGGGGCTCGGCCTCGAGCTCGCCCGCCGCCTCCACGAGGAGGGGTGGGCGCTCGTCATCGACGCCCGGAGAGGCGAGCGGCTGGAGGCGGCGACGAAGGCGCTCGGCGGTGGGAGCGAGGTGCTCGCGGTGCCGGGCGATGTCGCGAACCCCCACCATCGTGAGGAACTGGTCGCTGCGGCGCGCCGCCTCGGCCGGGTCTCGCTCGTCGTCAACAACGCGAGCACCCTCGGCCCGACCCCGCTGCGGGAACTTTTGGAGCTCGGCGCCGGGCACCTCCTCGAGATCTACAACGTGAACACCGTCGCCCCGCTCGCGCTCGTCGCCGCGCTGCGGGGGGACCTCGCCGAGGGCGCCACGGTGCTGAACATCACCTCTGACGCCGGCGCGGAGCCCTACGCCGGCTGGGGCGGCTACGGCTCCTCGAAGGCGGCCCTCGAGCACGCGAGCGCGGTGCTCGCGCTCGAGGAACCGGCGCTGCGGGTGCTCGTCGTCGACCCGGGGGACATGCGCACCGAGATGCACGCCGCGGCCTTCCCCGGCGAGGACATCTCGGACCGGCCGGAGGCGGCGTCGGTGGTCCCGGCGTTGCTGGCGCTCATCGAAGGTGGCCAACCGAGCGGCCGCTATCTCGCGAGCACGCTCCTCGAGGAGCAAAGGGAGGCGACGCGATGACCACCGCCCTCGTCGAGGTGCCGTTCTCCTTCACACTCCCCCCCGAGAACGAGGCGCACGAGCCGCCCGAGCTGCGGGGGCGCAGGCGCGACGCCGTCCGCCTGCTCGTGAGCCGCGGCGAGGACGAGCCGCTCGACGCCTCCTTCGGCGACCTTGGCGCGTTCCTCGCCCCCGGCGACGTCGTCGTCGTCAACACCTCGGCGACGGTGAACGCCGCCTTCGCCGCGCACCTCCCCGACGGTCGCGCGCTGGTCCTCCACCACTCAGGCATCCTCCCGGGCGGCCTCCACCTCGTCGAGCCCCGCCTCCCCGACGGCCCGAGCACCCGTCCGCTGACCCTCGACGCGCCGCTCACCGTCGCCCTCGCCGGCGGCGCCTCGGTCTCGCTCCTCACGCCCTTCGGCGACTCGCGGCGGCTGTGGCTGGCCGCGGTCCCGGGCGCGGGGGAGTGGGCGCGCTACGCGGCCGCGCACGGGCACCCGATCAGCTACCGCCACGCCCCCGGCCCCTTCCCCCTCGCGGCCTACCAGACGATCTTCGGCCGCGAGTCCGGCAGCGCCGAGATGCCGAGCGCCGGCCGGCCCTTCAGCCACGAGCTTGTCACCGACCTCGTCGCCCGAGGCATCGGGGTCGTGCCGATCCTCCTGCACACCGGGGTCTCCTCGCTCGAGGGCGCCGAGCGCCCCTACCCCGAGTACTTCCGGGTCTCCGCGAGCGCGGCCTCGGCGTTGAACAGTGCCCGCCGGCGCGGCGCACGGGTGCTTGCGGTCGGGACGACCGTCGTGCGGGCGCTCGCGAGCGTCACCGACGAGCGCGCCGTCGTTCACCCCGGCGAGGGCTTCTCGGAGGCGCTCGTCACCGCCGAGCACCCCGTCGCCTCCCTGGACGGCCTCCTCACCGGCTGGCACGAGCCCGCCTCGACGCACCTGCTGCTGCTCGAGTCGGTGCTCTCCCGCCCCGCCCTCGGGGCCGCCTACCGTCACGCGATCGCCGCCGGCTACCGCTGGCACGAGTTCGGGGACAGCCACCTGCTGCTCCCCGACGGGGCGTCCCGGTGACCCTCTCCCCGGCTGGCCGCGTGACCCTCCCCCCGGGGCGCCGGGCCGTCCTCTACGCGCTCCGCCGCCGCGGCGAGGCGGGCGTCGAAGAGCTCGCCGAGCAGCTGCAGATGACGCACAGCGGCGTCCGCCAGCACCTCAACGTGCTGAGCGAGGAAGGCCTCGTGGAGGCGGTCGAGGAGGATCCGCCGAGCCCGCGGCGGGGGCGCAGGACGCTCCGCTACAGCGTCACCCCCGAGGCCGACCACCTCTTCCCGAAGGCCTACGGCGAGCTCACCAACGAGCTCCTCGGCTACCTCGACGACGCCGACCCCACCCTCCTCGCCTCGCTCTTCGAGCGGCGCCGCGAGCACCGGATCGCGGGCGCGCGGGCGCACCTCGAGCCCCTCGACGGCCTCGGCGCGCGCGTCGCCGAGCTGGCGCGCATCCTCGACGCCGACGGCTACCTCGCCGGCGTGGAGGAGATCGCCGGGGGCTACCTGATCGTCGAGCGGAACTGTGCGATCTGGGCGGTCGCCCAGCGCTACGGGCACGCCTGCGTGAGCGAGCTCGAGTTCATCCAGGCCGCCCTCCCCGAGGCGGAGGTGCGGCGCGTCGCCCACCTCGTCGCCGGGGCCCGGCAGTGCGCCTACGAGGTCACGCCGCGCGTCGCCGCGGGCTGACCCGCCGGCCAGCGACGCGGGCTTCAGGGAGCCTTGAAGAAGGCGCCGGGGAAGGGGACGCCCTCGACGTGGTTGTTCGCCGCGCTGTGGCCCGGCAGGGGCTTGCCGTCCGCGCCGACGCGCCCGCGGTCGTCCCCGCTCGAGGCGCCGACGCGCAGCATCACGAGGTTCTCCTCGCCCGAGCTCTGGAAGCGGTAGTAGGCGCCGTGCGGAATGAGCACCCCCTCGTGGACGTCCACGACCCGCTCCTCCTCGCCCTCGCGGCCGAGGTGGAAGGTCGCCTGCCCGGCGAGGACGAAGAAGAGGTGCTCCTCCGCGAGATGGGTGTGGGTCGCGTTCTCGCCCCCTTCGAAGTAGACCTTCACCCGCGCGCCGAAGCCGTTTGCGGCGGCGAGCACCTCGTCGTAGCGGCCGGCGGAGAGCACCGGGGTGCCCGCGAGGGTGAAGGTCGCCGCCTCGGGGTCGGTGGTGATCGCGGTCTCGGTCTCGGTGGTGGTCATCGGTTCCCCCTCTGTGAGGTGCTGCGGAGAGCTGTTCGGATGGCGGACGGGCTCAGGCCCACTTCGCGACCGGTCGGCCGGGCACGAAGACGGCAGAGGCGAGGTGGCCGAAGGCCTCGACGAGCACCTCGGTGACGTCGCCGGGGAGGGGCCCCGCGTTCAGCGAGACGACGTTCTCCTCGAGGTGGTCGATCTTCCCGGTCCCGACGAGCACGGTGTGCACGCCCGGCTCGTGCGCGGCGAAGCGGTAGGAGGCCTCGGCGACCGAGGTGGCCCTGCCCGGGCCGATCAGGAAGTCGAGCGGCGCGGCGAGGTCGATCCCGTCGGCATCGACCTCGCCCGAGGCGATGCGCTCGGTGATCTCCTTCGCGAGCAGCTCGGCCTGGGAGAACTGGGTGCGCGCCGAGGCCATGATCTCTACGGCGGTGCCGTGCGCGATCGCCGCCGGGAAGACCTTGTCGCGCGCCGACTGGTTGAAGAAGGTGAAGCCCACCATCACCACGTCGAAGAGGTCCTCGGCGACGGCGCGCTGCAGCATCAGGTGCTCGGGGTCGTCGCCCGTGCTCTCCGAGACCCCCGTGAAGCGGAGCTTGCCCGCGTCGCGCAGGCACTCGAGCTCGGGTGCGAGCTCGGCGGTGAAGTAGTCGAAGTCCGAGGCGCGCAGGCGGTGCAGGTGGAAGACGTCGACGCGGTCGGTGCCGAGCTTCTCGAGCGCGAGCTCGACGGCGGCACGTAGCTCCTTCGCGGTGAGGAGCACGTCGTCAGCGGTGCGCGGCCCGACCTTGGTCGAGAGGACGACCTCGTCGCGGTGGCCCGCGAGGCCGCGCCCGACGACCGCCTCGTTCGCGTAGTTCTCGGCGGTGTCGAAGTAGTTGATGCCGAGCTCGAGCGCGCGGTGGATGACGGCGATCGCCTGCTCCTCGGTCGAGCCGTAGGCGAGGCCGAGGCGGCTCGCGCCCCCCGAGCCGAGGCCGCAGAGGCTCACCTGCAGCCCCGTCTTCCCGAAGTCCCGGTACTCCATCACCTCGGACGATAGGTCGCGGCGGCACGTGCCGCCCCCCATCCCTCCTTTACGGCGGGGGCGCCGGTAGATTGCGCGGGCGGAGGGCCCATGTCGGCGCGTCGACGTACCGCAACATCGAATTTCGGGGTGAGCCGGCGCGAGAACCACGACGCCGCGGCCTTCTATGACCGCTTCCGGCCACCGCTGCTCTCCTCCGACGAGCAGGTCGCGCCGCCGCTCCCCGTCGCCGAGCCCTTCCTCTGCGCCGACGCGCGGACGATGGCCGAGGTCGCCGACAACTCCGTCGCCCTCGTCGTCACCTCACCGCCCTACTTCGCCGGCAAGACCTACGAGGAGGAGGTGGAGCGCGAGGGGGTCCCCGCCTCCTATCTCGAGTACCTCGCGCTCCTCGGCGCGGTCTTCACCGAGTGCGCCCGTGTCCTCGAGCCCGGGGGGCGGATCGCCGTCAACGTCGCCAATCTCGGGCGCAAGCCCTACCGCAGCCTCTCGGCGGACGTGATCCGCATCCTGCAGGACGACCTCGGCCTCCTCCTGCGCGGCGAGCTCATCTGGCAGAAGGGCGAGGGGGCGAGCGGCAACTGCGCGTGGGGGTCGTTCCGCAGCGCCAGCAACCCGGTGCTCCGCGACATCACCGAACGGGTCGTGGTCGCGAGCAAGGGCCGCTTCGATCGGGCGCTCGGCGGCAAGCGGCGCCGCGAGCAGGGCCTCCCCTCGGAGAGCACGCTGATGGCCGAGGACTTCATGGCCCTCACCCTCGACCTGTGGAGCATCCCCCCTGAGTCGGCGCGGCGCGTCGGCCATCCCGCACCCTTCCCCGTCGAGCTGCCCGAGCAGCTGATCCGCCTCTACACCTTCGCGGGCGACCTCGTCCTCGACCCCTTCATGGGCGCCGGGTCGACCCTCGTCGCCGCGGCCCGCCTCCGCCGCCGCTACGTGGGCTACGACACCGACGCCTCCTACGTCGAGACCGCCCGGAGGCGCGTCGCGGCCCTCGCCGCAGCAGGCGGGAGTGCGGACGGGCTCGCGGCCGAGGCACGCCGCGAGGGGCGCTCGGCCGAGCAGCTCGCCGCCGCGGTCCTCGACGGTGCGGGTTTCACCGTCACCGCGACAGACCACCTCGTGGCGAAGAGCGGGGTGCGGATCTCCTTCGCGGCGCGCGACGCGGCAGGCGAGGAGTTCCTCTTCGACGTCGTCGGCGCGTTCGTGAGCCACCGTGGCGGCCTGGCCCGCAACGACGCGGTCTGGCGCGCCCTCGGTCGGGCGGCGGCGGTGCGCGGCCGCAGCGAGGCGCCGCTCGTCCTCCTCACCACCGAACTGCCGAAGCGCCCCGGACCGGGGGACGCCGCGCTGCGCAGCGCCGGGCCGTCGGTCGTCTTCGACCTCGTCGACCTGCTCGACCCGGCCGCGCGCGAGCGGCTGGCTCGCTACGCGAAGGGCGGCCAGGGAGCCGAGCCGCTACCCGGCTTCTGGGGAGCCGGCGAGCTCACCTGAGCCCCGTATCGCTCAGCCGCCGACGGCGACCTTGCGCACGAGGGCCTCGGCGTCGGCGGGCGGCTCGTCGCCGACCCAGGAGACGAACTGGTCGGGGCGCACGAGGACGAGGTGCCTGCCGTACTCCTCGCGCCCGCCGTCATAGGAGTCGCGCACGACGGTGAGCGGCACCTTGTGGGCCGCTGCCGCTTCCTCGATCCCCTTGGTGGCCGCCTCCTCGACGCCGAAGGCGAGGAGGGTGAAGCCGGTCCCGAGCGCCTCAAAGACGTTCTCGCCCGAGCTGAGGGGCTGCGGCGCGAGGTGGAAGCCCGCTCGCGCGAGCAGCGAGTGCGAGGCGTGGATGCCGGGCGTCGCGCCGGGGGTGCCCTCGACGACGGGGGAGCCGTCGTAGTTCTGCACGAAGTCCTGGGGGGCCGCAGACTCCGAGCTGCGCTCCTTCCAGGCCGCCTCGAAGTCGGCGAGGTCGCGCTCGGCGTTGTGCAGCTTCAGCCACTCGTCCTCGTCGATGATCCCCTGGGCGATCATGTCCCGGCCGATCTCGGTGAAGACCGCCTGGCGCTCGGCGTCGTAGGAGTCGAGGAGGCCGTCCGCGCCCCAGCCGTCGAGGACCGCGGCGAGCTTCCAGCCGAGGTTGGTGACGTCCTCGAGGCCGTTGTTCAGCCCTTGGCCGCCGTAGGGGGGGTGGGCGTGCGCGGCGTCGCCGGCGATGAAGACCCGTCGGTCGCGGTACCTGTCGGCGACGGAGATCCGCAGGTTCCAAAAGCCGAGGTGCTGGAACTCCGCGTCGAACTCGAAGCCGGCGGCCTCCTGCATCACCTTGAGGACGTAGTCCTTGTCGTCGGAGGTGGCGTCGGCCTTCACTGGGCCGTGGAAGAAGAAGGTGTTCTCGGCCTCCACCCGCCCCCAGAACTGCCAGGCGCCGTGCATCTCCGGGTTGATCACGTGGAAGGTCGTCCGTTCACCGAAGCGCTTGGTCCCCTCGTGGAACTCGGGGGAATGGATCACCGCGAGCGCCATGCGGGTCTCGAAGTCGACGCCGCGGCGCTCGATGCCGAGCTCGCGCAGCACGATCGAGCCCGTCCCGTCGCAGCCGACGAGGTACTCGCCCTCGAGGGTCTCGTCCTCGTAGGGCCAGACCGAGGAGGTCATCTGCACCTGCACGCCCTCGGCGTCCTGGGAGATGCCCTTGGCCGTGCGCTCGAACAGGACGGTGACGTTGTCGAGCTGCTCGACGCGGCCGCGCAGCACCTCCTCGGTGAGGTACTGGGGGAGGCGATCGTTGCGCTGGAAGTAGTAGGGGCCGAGCTTGTTGCGGGCCTCGCCGCTCGGGTACCACCAGTCGCTCACGAGGTTGGGGTAGGCGTTGATCCCGCCGATCGGGTAGCCCGGCGGCAGGAGCCGGATGGTGCGGATCTCCTCGAGGCAGTTCCAGAAGTAGAAGTGCTCGAGCGAGCGGTGGGTGAGCCCTTGCCCCTTCGGCAACCGACCGACCTCGCGACCGCGCTCGACGACGGCGACGGAGAGCCCGCGCTGGCCGAGCTCGACGGCGAGCGCCATTCCCACGGGCCCCCCGCCGACGATGATCACCTGGTAGCGCTGTGCCATTGCCTGTCTCCTCGGAGGTCCGGGCGCGACCCTGCTAGGTCGGCGCCGCTCGGTGGCCAATCTTGGCTCGCGCCAACGATCCGTGCACGGAGAGTCCGTTGAGCTGGACGGGGAGCTCCCGCTACCAGCTCTCGCGCTGATCGGGGATCGCGAAGGTGAGGGCGATCGTCGCGCACAGGAAGAGCGCGAGCACCCAGAAGATGTGCGCCTGCGCGATGCCCTTGTCGCTGCTGCGGGCGAGGATCGCCGTCACGGTCGAGACGCAGAGGATCGAGCCGGTCTGGCGGAAGGTGGCGCGCAGCCCCGAGATGGCGGCCACCTGGTTGGGGGCGAGGGCGAGGGTGGCGTTGTTCGCCGCCGGCGCGACCGTGCCGAGGCCGATGCCGGAGGTCATCGCGAAGAGGCTGAGCCAGAGGTAGCCGGAGAGGCCGCGGGCGCCGATCGACAAGAAGACAAGGCTCACCGAGGCGACGCCGAAGCCGAGCACCATCGGTAGCCGGTAGCCGGTGCGGCGGAGGTTGTAGGAGGCGAGGGCGGCGAAGAGCACCATCCCGACCGCCTGCGCGCTGAGGACGGTCCCCGCCGAGGCCGAGCGGATCCCGTAACGGTTCTCGGCGTACAGCGGGATCAGCACCCCGAAGCCGAAGCCCGCCCCGCCGAACAGGACGTTCAGGACGTTCATTGCCCCGAAGTTCTTCCCCTTGATGAGACGGAGGGGGATGATCGGGTGCGGAACCCGCCCGATGTGGCGGATGAACAGCGCCCCGAGGGCGATCGCCGCGAGCCCGGGCACGAGGACCCCGGGGCTCGTCGGCGAGGCCGAGGCCCCGCCGAGGGTGGTGATCGAGAGCATCCCCGTGACGATCGTGCAGGCGAGGAGGGCGATCCCGCGGACGTCGAGCGGCTCGGGGCTGCCCTTCGCGCTGTGCGGGACGTAGCGCACGATGAGCACGATGAGCGCCGCCCCGATCGGGAGGTTCACGAAGAAGATCCCCCGCCAGTCCCAGTACTGGGTGATGATGCCGCCGAAGATCGGGCCGGCGACACCGCCGATCGGGAAGATCGAGGAGAACATCCCGAGCGCCCGGTCGCGGTTGCGGCCGAAGTGGTCGGCGACGATGCCGCTCGCCGAGGGGAGGAAGCCACCGCCGCCGAGGGATTGCACGAGGCGGAGGGGGATGAGCACGTAGATGCTCGTCGCCAGGCCGCAGGCGACCGAGGAGACGGTGAAGACGACCGCGCAGGCGACGAAGAGGCGCTTGCGGCCGAACTGGTCGCTGATCCGCCCTGCGAGGGGGAGCATCACGATCTGGCCGAGGCTGTAGATGGTGATCGTCCAGCCGAGCCAGTTGAGGCGGGAGTGCAGCGCGGAGCCGATCCTCGGCAACGCCGTGGCGACGATCGTCGAGTCGACCGACGCCATGAACAGCGCGATCGCGCAGATGAAGAAGATGAGCCGCCGCCGCGGCAGGGGCTCGACGGTCCGCCAGTCCGGTGGCTCGTGGGGGGCGATCGGCACCTCGCCGGAGTCCCCTGCCGGCAGCAGTGGGCCGCGCCCGGGCGCGGCGCGGAGATTGGAGCGTTCCGCGCGGCCCATCACCGTCACGCTACCAACGATGTTTTGGCGGCTCTCCTCAGAAGAGGGCGGCCACGAAGGCGGCGACGCGCTGGGTCCAGCCGGCGAGCTCGTCGGGGCTCGAGGCGACCGAGAGCTCGCTCGGCCCGATGAGGCCGGCGAGCGCCTCGGCCGTCGTGAGCGGGTGGGCGGGGTCGCCGCTCCAGGCGAGGATGAGGCTCGGCGCGGTGATCGTCGCGACCTCCTCGCGGCTCGGCAGGTCGGCGAACGCCGCGCCGCGCAGCACCTCTGCGAGGCGGCGCGCCTCCCAGGCGCGCGTCGCCGCGAGCGTGCGCGCGCGTCGCGTCGGGTCGTCGGCGTAGGGGTCGGGGAGGGGCTGCAGCGCGCGTAGGCGCACCAGCGCTTCGACGCCGTGCTCCTCGACTGCCGCACCGGTCTCGGCCCACAGCGCCGCCCTTTCGGCGCGGCTCTCCCACGCCGTCGGGGGGATGACGAGCACGAGGCCGCGGATGCGCTCCGGGGCGATCACCGCGGCGTGCAAGGCGGTGCCGCAGCCCATCGAGGCCCCGCCCGCCACGTAGCGGCCGATCCCGCAGTGGTCCGCGAGCGCGAGCTGGTCGTGGGCGAGCTGCTCCCAGCTGTAGCTCGTGGCGGTGTGCCCCGAGGAGGAGCGGCCGTGGCCGCGGGCGTCGTAGCGGACGAGGCGCGCCGGGACCTCGCGCCAGTCGATCGGCGACATCTCGTCGTCGTTCGCCCGCGAGCCGGTGAGGCCGTGGCCGAAGATGAAGTCCGGGCCGGTCCCCGAGACGTGGAACGCGATCTCGGCGCCGCGGATCGGGGCGCGCTGCTCGGGGGAGGCCATCCCCGGATCGAAGCACAGCCGGGCCTGCCGTGCTGTACTGCCCCCGTGGCGGTGGAGGTCGTCGTCGAGGTGGGCAAGCGCAGGACCTTCGCCTCCGCGCTCGACTGGCCGGGCTGGAGCCGCTCGGGGCGCGACGAGGAAGGGGCCCTCGGCGCGCTCGAGGACTACCGGGGTCGCTACGCCGCCGTGCTGCGGGTCGCCGGCGTCACCGCCGTGCCGCGCGGCGGCCTTACCGTCGTCGAGCACCTGGTCGGCGACGCGACCACCGATTTCGGTGCCCCCAGCCGCCCCGCCGCCGCCGAGGCGCGAGCCGCGGCGCGCGCGGCGCTCACCCGCCAGTGCGGCTGCCTCGCGGCTTGCTGGGCGGCGCTCGGGACGGCCGCCGCGGCCGCCCCGGCGAAGCTCCGCAAGGGGCCGCGGGGTGGTGGCCGCGACCGTGACGCGATCGTCGCCCACGTCCTCGCCGCCGAGGTCGCCTACGGCCGCAAGCTGGGCCTCGGCCGCGACCTCGACGCGGAGCAGCGCCGTCAGGCGATGCTCGACCTCCTCGGACGCCCCCGTGGGCGAGCGGTCCTCGAGCGGGGCTGGCCGGCGCGCTATGCCCTCCGCCGCATCGCGTGGCACGCCCTCGACCATGCCTTCGAGATCGAGGACAAGGCGGGCTGAGGGGTCCGGACGCGACACGCCGCCGGCGGCGCGCCCGAGTGCGCACCGCCGGCGGCGGTCCCGTGGGGAAGGCCTGGTCAGTCGGGGATCACGAAGCTCGCGATCGGCTGGACCAGCTTGTGGGCGACCGGCGAGCCGAACCAGACGGCGTCGCCGTAGTTGTAGATGTTCCCACCCAGGGTGACGAGGTAGTAGCCCTTGCCGTCGAGGCTCGTGGCGAAGGCCGACACCTTGGAGGGGAGACGCCTGACGCTTGCCTTGGAGCCGTAGAAGGGCGCGTCGCCGAGGTTCCAGACGTTGCCGTTCGCGCTCACGAGGTCATAGCCCTTGCCGTCGCCACTCAGCCCGAAGCCGACGATCGGCGCCGGGAGCGTCCCCCTTGCTTTGGAGCCGTAGAACGCTGCGTCGCCGTAGTTGTAGACGTTCCCGAGCTTGGTGACGAGGTAGTAGCCCTTGCCGTCGGCGGTTGGGGCGATGGCGACGACCGGGCGGGTCTTCGCGACGACCGCGAGCGAGGAGTACGAGACGGCGTCACCGAAGGGGTAGACGGTGCCGTTCCGGCCGACGAGCCAGTAGCCCTTCCCGTCGGGCGTCGCCGCGAAGGCGCCGATCGGCGAGGCGAGCTTGCTGGCGGCCTTGGAGCCGTAGAAGGGCGCACCGTCCTCGTTGTAGACGTTCCCGAGCGCCGTCACGAGGTAGTAGCCGGTCGTGCCCGGGCTACGGCCGACAGCGACGACCGGACGGATCTTCGGGTTCACGCTCACCGTGGTGGTGCTCGCGACGGCCTGGCCGTAGGCGAAGACCGTGCCGTTCTTCTCGACCGCGAGGTACCCCGGCGCGGCTGGCTGCGCGACGACGAGCGAGAAGCTCTGCTGCACCGTCGAGACGGTGTTGGTCGCGCTGAGCGTGACCGGGTAGGTCCCCGCCGCGCTCTGCGCCGTGCCGGTGATCGTCGCCGTCCCGTTGGTGCCGACCGTGAAGGAAAGCCCCGCCGGGAGGTTGCCGCTCTCGCTCACCGTCGGGGTGGGCGTGCCCGTCGTCTGCACGGTGAAGGTGAACGCCGTCCCCGTGGTCGCGGTGGCGGTCGCCGCCGAGGTGAAAGCGGGCGCCTGGCCGGCGAAGTAGTCCTCCGCGTTCGAGATGGGGTTCCCCGATCCGTCGAGGCCACCGGCGACGAGGAAGACGCCGCCCGGGAGGAGCGCCCCCGCCGCAGCGTGGCGCGCCGTGGCGAGCGACGAGGTGGTGGCCGTCCAGGTACCGGTCGTCGCGTTGGGGGTGTACATCTCCGAGCTCGCCTGCGTGCCGCTCGAGTTGATGCCGCCGGCGATGAACATCTGGCCGTTCGGGAGGACGGCCGAGGCGGCGCCGTCGCGGGCGGCGTTCATCGAGGCAGCCGAGGTCCAGCTCCCCGCGTTCGGGTCGTAGAGCTCGGCAGCGCTTGTCGCCGCGCCCCCGGTGGTGACGCCACCGGCGACGAGGGCCTTGCCGCTCGAGATCACGCCCACCTGCGCGTCACTCACCGCAGTCGGCATCGCGGGCGTCGGGGTCCAGGTGTTCGCGCCCGGATTGAAGACCTCGGCGGTGCCGAGGATCACGCCGCCGGTCCCGGTGCCGCCGGCGGCGAGGACGTTGCCCGTCGGGAGCACCGTCACCACCGCGCTCGCCCGCGCCGACCCCATCGTGTCCTCGGTGGTCCAGGTGTTGCTGGCCGCGAGGTAGAGGTAGACGGCGTTCGTCGGCGTGGCCGCGGTGAGCGAGCCGGTGTCACCGCCGACGACGAGGACGTTGCCACCGGGAAGGAGCACCGCGGTGGTGTTGAACATCGGCGGGGCGCCGCTGCCGGTGGTGGTGAAGGTCCCCGAGCTCGGGTCGTAGGTCTCCGCGGTGGTCACCGCGGCGCCCGTGGCGTCGACCCCACCGACGACCAGCACCTTGCCGTTGTTCAGGGTGATGCTCGAGGCGTCGGCTCGCGCCGTCGAGGGCGCGCCGGTGGTCGCCGCCCAGGTGCCGTTGCTGCCGCTCGAGGGGCTGTAGAGCTGCGCGCTGTCGACGGCCGCGCTGCTCGCGCTCTTCCCGCCGACGAGGAGGACCTGTCCGTTGTTGAGGACGCTCGCCGTGGCCTGCGAGACGCCGGTGACGAGGTTGCCCGTCGCGGACCAGGTGTTCGCCGTCGCGGCGACGGCGGCGCCGGCGCCGGCGAGGGCTGCGGCGCCACCGATCGAGGTGAGGGCGAGCCCTCCGAGGAGGAGCCGCAGGCCCCCGCGATGGGTCGAGCGCGACACTGGTCGGGCTCCGGGTCGGACGTGACGGGCGCGCATCGGCAACCACCTCGATTTCTCGGTGTTGAAGGACCCTCCAGCCAGTTATTTCGACCAAAGGTTGGGTTTCTCCGCGCATGATGCGCGGCTACGGAAGCGCAATTGCGACCGTAATCCTTCTTTACCGTTCGATTACTGCGTTCAACCAGCCCCTAATAGAGCCATCGCATTTCCTTGGCAGCGCTCTAATGGAGTTGCGCCGCATCGCGGGTAGAGGGTGGGATTCTGTCACAGGATTAGCTGATATCACGTGGGCGACGTGGGCTTTCGCCCCGCCGATGGCCCGCCCGAAAGCGCTGCGGCGCGCCCCACCGCCCGCCCGCGGCACACTGGAGGCATGCCTGCCCAGTTCATCTACTCGATGCGCGACCTGCGCCGCTTCTACCCGCCCGACCGTGAAGTGCTGAAGGGGATCAACCTCTCCTTCTACCCGGGCGCCAAGATCGGCGTCATCGGGTCGAACGGCTCGGGGAAGTCCTCGTTGCTGCGGATCATGGCCGGCGAGGACGACGGCTACACCGGTGAGGCCCGCCTCACGCCCGGCTTCACCGTCGGCTATCTCCCCCAGGAGCCGCAGCTCGACCCCGACAAGGACGTCGTCGGCAACGTGACCGACGGCGTCGCCGAGGTGCGTGCCCTCCTCGAACGCTTCAACGCCGTCTGCACGGCGATGGGGGAGCCGGACGCCGACTTCGACAAGCTCCTCGAGGAGCAGTCCGACCTGCAGAACAAGATCGAGGCAGCCGGCGCCTGGGACCTCGACCGCACGCTCGAGATCGCGATGGACGCGCTCCGCCTCCCGCCCCCCGACGCCGACGTCACGACGCTCTCTGGCGGCGAGCGGCGGAGGGTGGCGCTCTGCCGACTGCTGCTCGCCAAGCCCGACCTGCTGCTCCTCGACGAGCCCACCAACCACCTCGACGCCGAGTCGGTCGCCTGGCTGGAGCGGACGCTCCAGGACTACCCCGGCACCGTCGTCGCGGTGACGCACGACCGCTACTTCCTCGACAACGTCGCCGGCTGGATCCTCGAGCTCGACCGCGGGGCGGGGATCCCCTGGGAGGGGAACTACTCCTCCTGGCTGGAGCAGAAGCAGGACCGCCTGGCGCGCGAGGAGCGGGTCGACAAGAGCCGCCAGGAGACCCTCCAGCACGAGCTCGAGTGGATCCGCCTCTCGCCGCGTGCCCGCCAGTCCAAGGGCAAGGCGCGCATCAACGCCTACAACGACCTCGTCGCCGAGGCCGAGCAGGCCGAGCGGCGCGGCGACGCCCTCGAGATCACCATCCCCGCCGGCCCTCGCCTCGGTGACCAGGTGATCGACGCCAAGGGCGTCGAGAAGGCCTTCGGCGACCGTCTCCTCGTCGACGGCCTCTCCTTCATCCTCCCGCCCGGCGGGATCGTCGGCGTCATCGGCCCGAACGGCGCCGGCAAGACGACGCTGTTCAAGATGATCGTCGGGGCGGAGAAGCCCGACGCGGGCAGCCTCGAGATCGGCCAGAGCGCGGTCCTCGCCTACGTCGACCAGTCCCGCGACGAGCTCGACCCGAAGGCCACGGTCTTCGAGGAGATCACCGGCGGCGCCGACCGGATCGTCGTGAACGGCCGCGAGCTCCAGTCGCGCGCCTACGTGGCGAGCTTCGGCTTCCGCGGCTCGGACCAGCAGAAGACCGTCGGCGCCCTCTCCGGCGGCGAGCGCAACCGCGTCCAACTGGCGAAGGTCCTGAAGTCGGGGGGCAACGTGCTGCTCCTCGACGAGCCGACGAACGACCTCGACGTCGACACGCTGCGCGCCCTCGAGGATGCGCTGCTCGCCTTCCCGGGCTGCGTCGTCGCGATCAGCCACGACCGCTGGTTCCTTGACCGCATCTCGACCCACGTCCTCGCCTTCGAGGGCGACTCCGTCGTCACCTGGTTCGAGGGCAACTTCAGCGACTACGAGGAGGACCGCCACCGGCGCCTCGGGGTGGACGCCGACCAGCCGCACCGCGTCCGCTACAAGCCGCTCGCACGCGGCTGAGAGGGCTGGCGCGCAGCGCCTGCGAATAGCATCGGCGCGAAGGAGAGGAGGCCGGGGTGGCACTCGACGGTGAGTACGAGCCGAGTCCGCGTGACTGGGTCCGCGAGCAGGTGGAGCGCTACGAGGCGAGCGGCGGGCGCGAGGCGAACACGCTGCGCGAGACGGGGCTGCCCGTCGTCATCGTGACGATGCGCGGCCACCGCAGCGGCAAGGTCCGCAAGATCGCGCTGATGCGCGTCGAGCACGGCGGCGAGTACGCGCTCGTCGGCTCGAAGGGCGGGGCCCCGGAGGACCCGTTGTGGGTGCAGAACCTGCGCACCAACCCCGCGGAGGTCCGCCTCCAGGACGGTCCCGCGCTGGTCGAGGGGGCGGTGCACGAGGCGCACGGTGCCGAGCGCGCCGAGTGGTGGGAGCGGGCGGTCGCCGCCTACCCCAACTACGCGGAGTACGCGACCCGCACCGAGCGCGAGATCCCGGTCTTCGTCTTCACGCCGGCCGACTGAGCGCGCCCGCCGCGACCTAGCATCGCGGCCATGACCGACACCGCCGCGCCGCAGTTCGACCTCGTCCGAGTCGACGTCTCGGGCCACCCGGTCCTCCTCGTCTACGGCGAGCTGGACGTGATGACCACCCCGCGCCTGCACGAGGCCCTCGAGCAGGTGGTCGCCGAGGAGCCGTCGAACGTCCTCATCGACCTCGCGAACGTCACCTTCCTCGACTCGACCGCGCTCGGCGCGCTCGTCGTGGCCCACCGCCACATGCAGGACCGCGGTGGCGAGCTGCGGCTCGTGGCGGTGCCGCCCGCGGTGGCGAAGGTCTTCGACATGACGGGGCTCACGGAGCGCTTCCACATCTACGCCGACGCCGACTCGGCGGCGGGCCCGAAGGGCTGAGCGGCAGCCCGGCTGTACGGCGGGGGCGGGCGCGGCGAGAATCGTGCGACCGAGAGGGAGGGGTCTCCAATGACTGTGGAAACCGAGGCAAAGAGGACGAGCCCGCGCGTCTTCACCTTCATGAGCGAAGAGGTCGAGCAAGCGAGGGGCATCGAGCCCGGTCAACGGGGGGTCGAGTTCGAGCTCCCCGGGACCGAGGAGCTCACGGCGCGGGTGAAGGTCTACATCGAGGGCGGGGAGAACGAGATGCACTCCCACCCGCTCGAGGACCACATCTTCGCCTGCCTCGCCGGCACGGCGACCTTCCACATCGAGCGGGACGACAACACCTGCGAGGTGAGCGCCAACGAGGCGGTGCTGCTGCCGAGAGGGACGCGCTACTGGTTCACCAACACCGGTGAGGGCAACCTCGTGATGATGCGCCTCGGCAGCGGTCCGGGCGCCCGCTACCGCCTCGACGCCGCGGGCAAAGAGATGACGAGCTCCGGTGTCACCTGGAAGAAGAACGAGGGCCGCGTCCTCGCCTGACGGCGCCCCACCGCCCCCGAGGCGGCCTGCGGGACCTCGACGGCACGATCACCTCGGCCCGGGGGCGGAGGCTCACATCGGTGGCGGCCCACCTCCCGGCCCGGGGTCGGGGAGCGGTGGCGCCCCGCCGGAGGAGGGCTCGCCCGCGGGGTCGGGGAAGACCTGATCCCCCTGCGGCTCGACCGTAGGGTGCTCCTCGATGTCGGCGAGGAACTGGTGGCCGCAGGCCGGGCAGCGGGCGTAGCCGTCAGTCTGCTGGTGCGCCGCGGGGTCGAAGACCTCCCCGCACTCGGGGCAGGGCGTCATCCGCCGTGGCCCATCGAGCGCGCCCGCTCGATGGTCGACTCGGCGACCTTGCTCGCCCGCTCGACCGTCGACTCGGCGACCTTGCTCGCCGTCTCGCCGAGGCGCGAGGCGAGGTCGGACTCCACTATCCGCTGGGCGACGTGCCGCACCCGATCGGGCACCTCGGCGTCGAGCGCCCACTTGTTGGCCCGCTGGGTCACGTGATGCAGCCACTCGGCCGCTTCGTCCGCGTGGTCGCGGGCGTACTCCGCGCCGTGCGCAGCCTGTTGCACCGCCTTCGCGAAGGCGTCGATGAGGATCCCCACGCTCGCGCCCGTGAGGCCGCCGATGACAAGGCCTTTCCATGAATTCCGCATGCGCGCGCGCTACCCCGCGCCGGAGGGTGTCAAACGGCGTGCAGCACTTCGCTGTCAGTCGTGCGGGCACTGCCCCGAGCCCGCAGGCGTCGTGATCGGCGCGGCGAGCGTCGCGCCGGTGATCGACGAGACCCCCGAAACCGCGCCCGCCGCCAGCAGGGCGGCGTTCCCCGAGACCTGACCGGCGAAGGCGGCGGCGAGGAAAGCGGTCGTGACCTTCTGCACGGTGGCCGCGGCGGGGTCGCTCCCGTTGTAGGCGCCGAGGTGGGTCGCGCTGTGCAGCTCGAGGAAGTACTTCGGGCTCGCGATCGCGTCGTAGAGCTGCACCGCCTGCCAGGGCGCGGCGCAGGTGTCGGCCGCGCTCTGCACAACGAGCAGCGGGGCGTCGGCGGCGGTCGCCGCGCTGTAGTGCTGGCCGCTGATCGCGAACTCCCCGCCCGACAGGGCGAGCACCGCGCCGACCGGCAGGCCGCTCACCGCGTAGTTGGAGTCGTAGGCGAGGGCGGCGACGGCGCTCGCGCCGTCGGAGTGGCCGGCGAGGGCGATCACCTTCGGGTCGAAGGCGCCGTGCAGCCAGCTCGTGGTGCTCGCCTCGAGGCCGAACAACTGGTGGAGCGCGAAGGCGACGTCGGCGGGTTCGTTGTAGACGTCGGCCTCGGGGGAGCCGTGCGGGAGGTTGGCGGTATAGGCCGCTTCGGTCGCGGGATAGGTGGTGTCGGGGAAGTCGATGGCCGCGACCACGTCTCCGGCCTTCACCCAGGCGTCGAGGAGCGCGTCGTAGTCGCCCGGCTGCAGGCGGAAGCCCGTGGCGAAGACGACGAGGTGGGCGCCCTTGGAGAAGGCGGGCTTGGCGCCCTTGGTCTCCGCGGCGGCTGCCCCGAAGCGGGTCGGGTAGCGGACCTCGATGCCGAGGGTCCGCCCGGCGCTGCTCTTGCCCGTCGCGTAGTTGTAGGTGGTGCGGCTCGGATCGGTGACCGAGAGGTCGCGCACCCCCACCTCAAGGCTCCGCGAGGCCTGTGCGGAGTGCAGCGTGTGGTGCGGCGGCGGCTGATGGGCAGCGACGGGTGGCTTCCCGCCGCCCGTCGACGTGAGGAGATAGATGACCAGCGCGAGCAGCGTCGCGAGGCCGCCGAAGACGACGGCACGCCGCCGTCGGTACACGGCGGGCGAGGGGCGGGGAGGTCGCGCCAGGGGTGCGGGGGCCGATCGCATCCTGCGAAGGGTAGATGGCCGCTACCTCGGCGGCTACTGGGAGATGATGGCGGAGTGGAGGTGCTCCCGCTCGCCCCCGGCCACCTCACGGGCTGTCTCGCCGTGGCAGCCTCGCTGCCGGAGTGGTTCGGCTACCCGCACGCGCTCGAGGGGATCGAGCGCTCGCTCCGCTCCGAACGGGGACTGGTCGCAGTGGAGGCGGGTGCCGTCGCCGGCTTCGTCTCCCTCGCCGAGCGTTTCGAGGAGAGCGTCGAGATCACCTACCTCGCTGTGCTCCGCGAGCGCCGCCGGGAGGGCCTCGGGCGCCTGCTCGTCGCCGCGGCGCGTGACGCCGCCGCCGAGGTCGGGGCCTCCGGGCTGTGCCTGCTCACCCTCGGCCCGAGCGCCGGGAGTGCGCACTACGCCGAGACCGTCGCCTTCTACCGGGCCGTCGGCTTCTGGCGGACGAGGGAGTGCCGGCTCGCCGAATGGGGCGGCGCGCCGGCGCTGCTGATGACGGCCCCGCTCGAGCGCCTCGGTTAGTCAGGCTTCCCTGCGCCAGGGGAGGGGGGCGACGGCCTCCTCGTCGGCGAGGAAGAGCGCGGCCACCTCCTCGAAGGCGACGGGGCGGCCGGCCCAGGCGTCGACGCCGACGTCGACCATGCGGCCCCTCCGCCGGTACTGGCCGTGCAGGTGGCCGTGTACCAGCCGCTGGCCGAGGTCCGCGGGCCGCAGCTCCTCGAAGCGCTCCTCCCCGAGGCTGTCCCCCTCGTAGGGGAAGTGGCAGGCGAGGACGGGCGACTCGAGGCCGAGGTCGAGCTCGCGGCTCCCGTAGGTGATGCTCCTGAAGCCGGCGGCGCGATAGCGCGCCTGCCACTCGGGGCGTCGCGGCCCGGCCTCGAAGGGGCGGTCGTGGTTGCCGACCACGAGATGCAGCGTGCCCTGCAGCTCCGAGACAAGCGGGAGCGTCTCGGTGACCCGACCGAGCACCACGTCGCCGAGGACGAAGACCTCGTCGCCCGGGCGGACGCGCTCGTTCCAGGCGTCGATCAGCCAGTCGTTCATCTCCTCGACCGAGGTGAAGGGGCGTCCCGTGTACTCGCAGATCCTGGCGTGGCCGAGGTGCAGGTCGGCGGTGAGGAAGCGGACCATCACCCTGGTCTAGTCGCCGTTAGTGGTCACCCCCGGGGCCGTGCCCGTGGCCGTGATGGGGCGGTGGCGGCGGCGGTGGCGGCGTCGTCGTGGTGGTCGTCGCGGTCTGCCCGAGCGCCCCGCCGAGCTGACCGAGGGCGATCGCGAGGCTCCCCCCCGCCGTGCCGCCGATCGCGCCGCTCTGCACTCCTGCTGCAGCCCGGCTGAGGAGCTGTTGGTAGGCGGCGGCCTCGGCTTGCGGGTTTGCCCCCGAGAGGAGCGGGTTGAGGGCGTTGAGCAGCCCCTTGCCGGCGTCGCTACCGATACTGCCGTTGGCCATCCCGGCCTGCACCGCGGCGAGCACGGCGTCCGCGGCGCTCGAGACAGGCGTGGTCGAGGCGACGGGCACGGTGGTCGTCGGCGCGCTGGTGGTCGTCGAGGGCGCGGTCGTCGTCGGCGCGCCGGTGGTCGTCGTCGCGCCGCTCGCGCCGACGGCGGCCTGTGGATTTCCGCCCCCGCCGAGCAGTGAAGCGAGGAGGACGCCGATCCCGACGAGGAGAAGCACCCCGACGACCGCTGCCCGCCGCAGGCCGACCGGCTGGCGCGGCGCGGCCTCCTCCCGGAGGCTCGAGTAGGCCACGGTGTCCCCGCCGAGGGGGAGCGTCTCGGCGCCGAGGAGTGCGGTCGGCGCGAGGACGGCGGTCGCCGCCTCGTCGGCCGGCGCGCCGGCGGGGAGGGTCGCACCACCGCCGCGCAGCTCGGCGTCGAGGCGTGCCGAGACGAGCGCGGCCTGCGGGCGGTCGGTCGCGTCGCGGGCCGTCATCTCGCCGATCAGCCCCCGCCACTCGGGGGCGAGGTCGTCGAGCTGTGGCCCACGGTAGAGACGGGCGGCGGCCATCTCCGCGGGGGTCCCCTCGAACGACCGCTTGCCGGTGAGGGCTTCGTAAAGGACGAGACCGAGCGCGTAGACGTCTGCGGGCGGGCCGACCGCGCTCCCCTCGACCTGCTCGGGCGCGAGGTAGGCGGGGGTGCCGATGGCGTGGCCGGTGGCGGTGAGGCCGGTGGTGTCGAGGAGGCGGGCGACGCCGAAGTCCGCGAGCCAGACCCCGTCGTCCTCGCCGATCAGGATGTTGCTCGGCTTCACATCGCGGTGGATGACGCCCTTGCCGTGCGCATAGGCGAGCGCCCGCGCCACGGCGTCACCGACGCGGGCGACGTGGTCGGAGGGGAGGGGGCCGCGCAGGAGCGCGGCGGCGAGCGTCTCGCCCTCGATCAGCTCCATCACGATGAACGCGCGGCCCTCGCTCTCGCCCGCGTCGTAGAGGCGGACGAGGTGTGGGTGGCTGAAGCTCGCGAGGGTGCGCCACTCGGCCTCGAAGCGGCGGGGGTCGGCCGTCGGGGCGTCCCGGAGGAACTTCACGGCGACGTTGCGCCCGAGGCGGAGGTCACGGGCGCGGTAGACGTCCCCCATCCCGCCGCGGCCGATTTCGTCCCCGAGCTCGTAGCGCTCGTCGAGGAGCACAGAGGAGGTCATGGCCCCGCGAGGCGGCCGGCCGCGTCGTCGCGCACGTCCTTACTCTGCCCCGTCGCGCGCCCCGCTACGCAACAAAAGCCGATGTCCGGGCGGTCGACCGTTGACCTAACGTCCCCGCTATCGGCACCGACCGCGTCCCCGCGCCCCCCGCACCGAGCGGTGCCGACCCTCTCGGGTCGATGGCCGCGGCGAAGCACCTGCTGCGGCTCCGTTTCTGCCTTGTCTGTCACGACGAGACGACCGACGAGATCTGCTGCACCTGCGAGGCCCCGACCGTGCCGCGCGCCCGCGCCTGACTCTCCTCCGAAGGCGCTCAGAGGGTCGGCAGGAGTCGGCGACCGAGGCTCTTGCCGAGTGCCTGGCCGCGCAGCCGCCCGGCACGCACGAGCTCGCCGCTGCGGCGACGGGCGGCCTCCACGCGCGAGAGCGGGGCGGGCTGCTGGCGGCGGGCCACGAAGGCGGCGATCGACCGCGAGAGCGCGCCAGCGGGCGCGAAGGCCGCGGCGCGCAGCGCCGCCACGTCGGCGGTGACGCGGCCGGTGACGGTGTCGAGGACCTGTCGGTTGCCGGCCGTCGCGACCGGTGACCAGGCGGCGATCTGCGCGGCCACCTCCTCCGCGCGGGCCTGCAGCTCAGCGGGCTCCACGACCTCGCTGACGAGCCCCATCGCGAACGCCTCGGCGGCGGTGAGGGCGCGGCCGCCGAGGAGCATCGCCCGCGCCGTGCTCTCGCCGAGCTCCTCGACGAGGAGACGGGTCCCCGCCTCGGAGTAGACGAGGCCGAGGGCGCAGGCCGGCACCGCGAAGCGGGTGTCGCGGGCCGCGATGCGCACGTCGGCCGCGAGGGCGAGCTCGAGACCGCCTCCGATCACGTTCCCGGAGAGCGCGGCGACCACCGGGCGGGGGCTGCGGCGGAGCGGCGCGAAGTTCGCCTCGTGGGCGATGAGCGCCGCCGCCTCGCCGGCTGCCGCCTCGCGGAGGTCGTAACCCGCGCAGAAGTCCGGGCCGTCGGCGCTCAAGAGCACGACCGCCGTCGCCGCGGGCGCGTACTCGACGAGCTGCTCGAGGCGATCGATCGTGTGCCGGCCGAGGACGTTGCGCCGCGCGCCGTTCACGAGGCGCAGCTCGAGGACGTCGGGTGCCGGGTGGCGCGCTTCGACCTCGGTCGGCCCGGCGGTGTGCGGGACACGCGCCGCACCCGGGCGTGCCGCGAGCGCTGAGAGGCGCTGGCGGAGGGGCTCGATCCGCTTGCTGAGGCTGGTCGTCACACCGCTCACGCTACCGGTCCCCCTCGCGGGGGCCGTCCCGGCTCAGACGTCCTTGGTGTACAGCTCCTCGGGCATCGAGGAGGAGAGGCCGACCTTCGCGAGTCCCTCCTCGAAGGTCTCGCGCACGTAGGGATCCTCGGTGGCGAAGCCGATGCTGTGGCCGCCGAGCGAGATGTTGCTGTTCCCGGCGACGCCCGTTTCGCTGTCGTAGCCGCGGTAGTTCTTCGGCAGCGGGCCGCCCCACATGTTGAAGACCCGGAAGGGGTCGGCCGAGACAGCGAAGTGCTGGTGGAACCAGTCACCGCCGCCCGGCGCTGCCGAGACGAGGCCGCCAGGGATGTAGTCAAGGCGGTTCACCTTGTCCCCGTGACCGTCTTTCCACGGGGTCTGGCCGCAGTCCTTCGGCCAGTTGAAGGTGTAGCCCGCGCCCCGCAGGCAGACGAGCACCGCCTGGGCGTTGTGGTAGTGGGCCCGCGCGTAGCGCCCGGGTGGGTACTGCGCGATGAACGTGCCGATCGCCTCGTCCTGGAAGCCCTGCCAGGCCGGTTGCACGCGCCGGTAGCCGGGGGTGCGCTGGTTGTCGAGGGGCAGCTCGGAGTTGATGATGTCGGGGTAGAAGTTCGTGCGCGCCTGCGCGCGCTTGGTGGTCGGGATCGCGTAGATCTGCTCGTCGTACTTGTAGAAGTCGGCGTCCTCTCGGTAGTGCTCGGGGAAGATGAAGTCGTTGTTGAAGATGAAGTCGTCGTTCTGGAACATGTTCATGATCGGCGGCGCGTTCGTCGAGGCGATGATCAGCACCCTCTCGTTGGTCGCGTTCACCAGGCGGTGCATGACGTTCGGGGGCAGGTAGAAGAGCGATCCCGGCTGCCATTCGACGACCTGCTTGTGGTCCTCGCGGATCCAGGTCTCGGTCGTGCCCCGCCCCTCGAGGACGAGGTAGAAGGCGTGGTAGACGTGGCGCTCGGGGTTGAGGACGCCGCCGCCCGGGATCTCGAGGACGAACATCGACTTCATCCCGTCGAGCCCCGACAGCGAGAGGTAGGCGCCGTTGCCGCCGAGGCGCGGCCAGGGGCCGAGGTCGAGCTCGCGCACGTCGTGGAAGCCGATCGCCGAGTAATTGGGGACGCCCTCGGCGGCGATGAACTTCTCCCACCGCGTCGACTGGGCCTTGCCCTCCTGTAGCCCGGCCCGCTGCTCCTCGCTCGTCGGCTCCTGGAAGAGCTCGGTCGTCACCTCGTACCCCCTCGTCGGTCCACGCTGGCGCGTGATTACTTCGACCCTCTACTTATCACCTCGCCGACGCGCCGTCGAGGTCCCGCAGCGGCCGCTCAGGGCGCAGCCGGCGCCGGTGCCTCGAGGCGGGAGCGCACGCTCTGACCGACGCTCGAGTCGATCCCCTTCGGCCAGCTCCGCTTCAGGGGATCGGCGACGTGGAACTGGAAGCTCCCGATGCGCTCGATCGACATCTCGACGGTCTCACCGTCCTGGATCGGACCGAGCTCCTGGTGGTTGGTGCCGACGAAGAGCAGGTCGCCGCGGCGGAGGGTCATGAGCGTCGACAGCCACGCGATGCACTCGGCGATGTAGTGGCCCATGTCGCTCGTGTTGTAGTCCTGACGGAGGACCCCGTCGACGGAGAGCCGCACCTGCAGCGCGTGCGGGTCGCCGAGCTCGTCGGGGGTGACGATGCACGGGCCGATCGGCTTGAAGCCGTCTCCCGACTTGCCGAGGAAGCCCCAGTTGAGACTGTCCGAGGCCCGCTCGGAGATGTCGACGCCGGCGGTGTAGCCGAACACGTACTCCATCGCGTCGGCCTCGGCGATGTCGTGGCCGTCCTTGGAGATCACGCAGACGAGCTCTGCCTCGTGGTGACAGATCTTGAACTCGTGCGGTGTGAGGACCGTGGTGCCGCCGGGGTCCATCACCGCCTCGGGCGAAGCGAGGAAGGCGTTCAGCGGGAGCGGTGGCTTGTCGGTCCCCTCACGGAAGTTCGTCGCCATGCACATGATCTTTCCGGGATTTGGGACCGGCGCCCGGAGCTGCACTTCGTCGAGCGGGCGCGCCGTCCCAGAGACGGCGAGCTCGTCGAGGCGGGGGCGCAGCGACGACCAGCTCGCGATCAGGGTGTCGACCACGTGCGCCGCGTCGGCGGGTCCGTCGAGGAGCGAGGAGGCGTCGACGACGCCGTCCTCGCGCAGGATGCCGAGCCGGTAGTCGTCGAAGAGCACGAGCTTCATGGGGACCCCCTTACGGGCGCGGCGGCCGCCGCGCGAGGTGCGGTGATTGTTCCACGCTGCCCGACGGGTGGCCCGGCGACCTCACACAGCCGGTTCGAGCACCGCCAGCAACTCGACGTGCTCGGTCATCGGGAACACGTCAAAGGCACGCAGCGAGGTCATCGCCCAGCCGGCGTCGAGAGCGACCCGCAGGTCGCGGGCGAAGGAGGCAGCGTCGCAGGAGAGATAGGCGATCCGCCGCGGCGGCGGGTCGAGCGCGACGAGAGCCGCAGTGAGCGCCTTGCCGGCGCCCTCACGGGGCGGGTCGAGGACGACGAGGTCGCTCCCCGCGAGCGCGCCGGCGAGAGCAGCATCGACCGGACGCGCCCAGACCTCGACCTGCGCGACCCCCGCCGCGTTGCGTCGGGCGTCGCCTGCGGCGGCACGGCTGCGCTCGACCGCGACGACGCGCCCCTCGGGGCCGACCGCGTCCGCGAGGAGCAGGGAGAAGAGGCCGACACCGGCGTACAGATCGACGACGGACTCGCCCCGGCGCGGCTCGAGGGCGTCGATCACGGCCTGCGCGAGCACGGCAGGGGCGGCGGTGTGCACCTGCCAGAAGGCCCCGGCGCTCACCCGGAAGCGCCGGCCGAGCACCTCGGGGTGGCCCGCGCGCGGCTCGCGCAGGACACGGTCCTCGACGACGAGACCGGCCCCTCCGAGGTCAGCGGGGAGGTCGCCGACACGCACCCCCTCCCGCCCCGGCACGACGAGGACGGTCGCGCCGTTGCCGTCGCCGGCGGCGAAGCCCTCCACCTCCGCCGCGCCCCTCCAGCGCGCCGCCTCGATCCCGAGCGCCTCGAGCTCGGGCGTCGCCACGGGGCAACGCGTGAGCACCTCCACGTCGTGCGAGCGGTGCCGGCGGAGGCCCACGGCGCCCGAGGAATCGACCGCGAAGCGCACCCGGCTCCGCCAGCCGAGACCGTCGGCCCCGCCGGGGAGGGCCTCGACGACGACCGGGTGCTCGACACGGGCGACGCGCAGGAGCTGCTCGGCGATCAGTCGACTCTTCAGCTCCCGCTGGTGAGCGAGGTCGATGTGCTGCCAGTCGCAGCCGCCGCAGCGCCCCGGCCCGGCGTGCGGACAGGGCGGCGTGACGCGCGCGGCCGAGGCGGTGAGCACCTCCTCAGCGTCGGCGCGGAGGAAGTTCGTGGTGACCGCAGTGACCACGGCGCGCACCCGCTCACCCGGAAGCGCGTGGCGGACGAAGACCACCCGACCGTCGGGGGCGCGCCCGACACAGCCCCCGCCGCTCGCGATCGCGCCGGTGTCGAGCTCGAGCTGGTCGCCGACGGAGAAGGCGCTCGGTGCCGCCGTGGCGGTCTCTGTGGGTGGATTCGCCGCGGGAGGTGGCACCCCCGCAGTGTCGCGCCACGCGCGCCGGCCGCTCGCACGGGCGGCTCGACGTCGCCCTGACCGGGTAGAGAGGCCTCATGAGCCCCGTCGCACGTCGCGGACTCGCCGCCGCCGGCCTCGCCGTCGCACTGCTGGTCGGCGTCTCCCTCCTCGCTCTCGGGCGCGGCTCGCCGGCCACCGGTGGTACGTGCGTCCCGGCGGGGACGACCGTCTGCCTCACGAGGGCGGCGGGCGGTCGTGTCGAGCACGTCCGCCGCGGCGTGCAGGTGACCCTCACGCTCGGCAACGGCACGAACCTCTGGGGCCCGCCGCTGCTCGGCGGGAGAGGGCTCGCCGCCGTCGGTGAGCCGGCGCGCCTCGGGCGCGGCTACGTCGCTCACTACCGGGCGACGGAAGACGGGACAGCGACGATCCAGGCAACCGAGCGCCCGTACTGCCCGCCGGGCACCGCCTGTCCGCAGTACATCCTGCTGTGGAGGACCGAGGTCGTCGTCTCGCGATGACGGTCCCTCAGGCCCCGATCGCCCGGCCGATGAGATGGCCGAGGCCGTAGGTCACCCCGGCCGCGGCGAGGCCGAAGACGAGCTGACGGGTGCCGGAGAAGAGCGCTCCCCGCCCGGTGAGCAGGCTGATCAGCGCCCCGATCGCGAAGAGGCCGAGCGCCGCGAGGGCGATCGCGAGGGTGACCCCCGTGCCGCCGCTCGTGAAGGTGTAGGGCAGGATCGGCAGCACCGCCCCGAGCGAGAAGAGCACGAACGACGAAGCGGCCGCCGAGTTCGGCGAGCCGCCGAGCTCGTCGGGGTCCAAGCCGAGCTCCTCGCGGACGAGCGCGTCGAGGGCCGTGCGCTCGTCGGCCATCAGCTGCGCGGCGACCCGCTCGGCCTCGTCCTGGGGGAGCCCCTTCGCCTCGTAGATGAGCGCGAGCTCCTCCTCTTCCTCGTCGGGGACGCTGCGGATCTCCTCGGCCTCGGTGCGCACCTGGCGGCGGTAGAGCTCACGGGCGCTCTGCACCGAGATCCACTCGCCGATCGCCATCGAGCAGGAGCCGGCGAGCAGGCCGGTGAGGCCCGTGACGAGGATCGCCGCCCTGCGGAGGTCCGCCCCCGCGACGCCCATCACGAGGGCAAGATTGGAGGTGAGGCCGTCGTTCGCGCCGAGCACGGCGGCCCGCAGCGCGTTCCCGCCCGGTGCCCGGTGACGGCCTTCGAGCTGGGCGAGGGTCTCCCCGGCGACGCCTCGCGGCGAGCCGCCCGCGACGTAGCGGAGGACCCGCGCGTGCGAGCGCTCCTGTGAGCGCATAGGGGTGCCCTCGGTCTCCTCCTGGTCGTCGTACTCGGTCTGGTTGGCGCTCTCCAGCGTGGCCACGACCGGGAGGACGAGGTGCGCCCCGAAACGGCGGGCGATGAGGCACATCACCCGCGCCCGCCAGGAAGGGCGACGCGTGCCGACATCGACGCCACGCTCGCGGAGCTCTGCCTCCCAGAAGCCGAGGTGACGCTCCTCGACGTCGGCGAGGCGGCGGTAGACCGAGGCGAGCTGCGGGCTGGGCTCGGCGCCGGCCATCGCCCGGTAGACGGCGGCGGAGTCGATCTCGCCTTGGCGGTTGTCGAGGAAGCGGCGGACGTCCGGGTCGGCGATGGCGCACCCCCTGTGGTCGGTTCCACTTCCATCATCGCGGCCGCGGACCGCGCTTGCGTAGTGATCCCGCGGGGGGGATGGCGCGTACCTCACGGTGGAGCGCCGCGCGGGTGGCACCCGGGAGGAGTGGACACGTGACAGCTCGACCGGTGGCACGCGGGCCGTCGCAGCGCTGCTCGCGGCTGCCGCCGGTAGCGCCGCCGGCGCTGCCGGGGCCTCGGCCGCACTACCGGCCCGCCGCTCGGCCGCCCCGTCCGCCGCGGTGGTGGCCGTGCTCGCGAAGAGCCGGCTCGGCACGATCCTCGTCACGCCGGCGGGAGGGACGCTCTATCGGTACGCCCTCGACCGGCCGGGCAGGGGTAGCCCGCGGTGCCTTGGCCACGACCGGGCCGCCACTCCTCCTGCCAAGGGAGGCACCACGGCGCGCCGCGGCAGTGGGGTCGGCACGCTGGGAACGGTGCGCGATCCCGGCGGCCGCCTGCAGGTCACCTGGCGCGGCAGCCCGCTCTACACCTACTCGGGCGACAGGAAGGCGGGAGCGACGGAGGCGAAGGTGTGGCCGGTCGCTGGTCGGTGCTGAAGACGGCAGTGGTGAAGTCCCGGGCGCGAGTTCGACAGTAAAGCCGCGTCTCACGCGCCCGCTGACCCTACGAGCACCACCACCAGCGCGGCCGCGCCCGCTGCGACCGCGACGCTCGGCCGACAACGACGAGCCAGCCCCCGGTGAGCAGCACTTCACCGCCGACGACGACCCAAGCTCCGACGACGACGCTCCCGCGCACCACCACGACGACGACGACCGCTCCGGTCGGGCATCGCCTCTGAACCTCGGGGCCCGGCTGGCAGCGTCCGCGGCAAGGCGGCGCCCCTACGACGGTCGCGCTGCCGAGAGACCCATCGGCTGTGCCATGGGTGAGCGCGACGAGGGCGCCGATCGCTCGGCGCCCTCGTCGTCGACCGTGGTCGGCGTGCCGTTACTGCGGCGGACCCGCGGCGAGCGTGAGGGCGGCCGTCTTCGCGGTGCCGCTGGCGTCGACGTAGCTCACCTGGACGGTCCTGCCCGGGCGCAGCGGGAAGAGCGCAGCCGAGAGCGAGGCGTCGGAGGTGATCTTGGAGCCGTCGATGGCGGTGATCGTGTCGCCGGCGGTGAGGCCCGCCTTCGCGGCCGGCTCCCCGGCGACGACGCCGGAGATCTGCACACCACTCACCGCCGGGGCGCTCGGGGTGGTGGTGCCCTGCCCGATGGAGCTGCCGCCGACCCCGGGCACCTCGATGCAGTTGCCGTCGAAGCAGACCGAGCCGCTCCCGTTGCCGCCGAAGCCGCCGAAGGGGTTCGCGCTGCCGCCGCCATTGCCCGCGCTGGGGGTGCCCGTCCCACCGAGCTCGACGCCGAGGAAGGCCGTCTTGCCGATGTGGATGGCCGCGGTCCGCTTGCCGGCGACGATCTTGTCGGCGAGCGCGACGGCGGTGTTGATCGGGATCGCGAAGCCCTGGGTGATCATCGTCGAGCCGAAGCCGCCGAAGTTCGAGTTCGTCGACCCGGCGGTGTCCATGCCGATCACCTGGCCCGAGCTGTTCACGAGCGGGCCACCCGAGTCGCCGGGCTCGATGCCAGCGTTCGTCGCGAACAACCCGGTCAGCTGCTCGCTCTGGGAGATCGAGGTGCCGTCGCTCGCGGTGATCGACCGGTCCTTGGCGGTGATGGTGCCGCCGGCGTAGCTGGGGGTCCCGCCCCGTCCGCCGGCGTTCCCGACCGCCACGACCTCGTCCCCCTGCTTCACTGCCGAGGAGTCCGCGGTCTGCACGGTGGAGAGGCCCGAGGCGTTCTCCAGCTGGATGACGGCGACGTCATCCCGCTTGTCGTATCCGACGACGTGCGCGTTGTAGGTCTTGCCGTTGCCGACGTCGTAGACCGACATCTTCGAGGCTTCGGCGATCACGTGGTTGTTCGTCAGCACCTCGCCGTTGGAAGTGAGGACCATGCCGGTGCCTGCGGCCGCGCCACCCGAGATCGTGGTGTTGATGTCGACGAGGCCGGGGTCGACGCCGCTCGCGATCGACGAGGCGTTCGCCGGCCCCGTCCCACCTGAGCCGCTGTTGCCCGAGCCCGCGCCATTGCCGTTCCCGTTGAAGTAGTTGCAGAAGTAGGAGACGTTGGTCCCGACGCAGTTGTTGCCGTTGCCGTTGCCGACCTTCGGGGTGAGTGCGCCGCCAGCGCTCGTGGTCGTCGTCGCCGGGCCGGAGGCGCCCCACGCGAGGTGTCCGATCGCGACACCGGCGCCGGTCGTCGCGAGGAGGCTGGCCGCCAACATTCCCGAAAGGGTTCTCCGCCGCCGCGTGGGGCGGGGGAGTGGAGTGCCGAGGGGCTCAGCGAACGACCACTCGGTGGCCGGGTGGTCCTCAGCGGGGAAACCTTCCATCTTTCCTGGCTCCTAGATGTCGCCAGCAGTGGCCCCTGCCACCGCAACTGGCCTCTAGTTAACCGGCTGTGCCTGAGAACTCGTTGAGGAAGCTCTGTGAATCCGGTACTGATTCACCTGAGACTCGGCGCTCAGCTGGCGCGGCGGTGCGCGACGCTCTCGCGGGCGGTCATCGCGGTGATCGTGAGCCGACGGGGGACGGGCAGCTCGGCGACCGCGCGGAAGTCCCTCTCCTCGTGGAGATGGCTGTGCAGTGCGAGCGGGTGCTCGTGGTGCGCGACGCGCCGCAGGAACTCAGCAAAGGCGCTCACCGCCGCGGTGAAGGCGACCAGTTCGGCAATGGCGGGCAGGTGACTCATCGAGCGCTCCTCGGGTGCGACGGATACTCCGCCTCTACCCGCGCCCACCGAAATCAATCGCCAGCGAGCGTCAGCCCAGCCCGCCCGCGCCGACGGGCGCGAGCGAGGTCGTCGTGACGACCGGCAGCCCGGGGATCGAGGCGGGGACGGTGGCGAGGCTCGAGAAGGCGACGCCACTGTGCTCCGGACTTCCCCGGAACATCGGCCAGGCCGCCGATGCGAAGTCCTGGACCGGGAGGCGGTAGCTGAGGATCGTCCCCGGCGTCCGGAAGGTGGGTGGCCCGCCGCAAGCCTCGACCGCGTGCCATCCCGCGCGCGCGTTGTCGGACTGCACGTCGATCACGGCCACCGAGTTGTAGACCCGGCAGCCAGGGTTGATCGCCGCGAACTGGTTCGACCCGTTGGTGCCGAAGAGGAAGGCGCCCGTCGCGCCGTCGAGCGGGTAGAGGCCGTTCGGCGAGCCGATGAGGACGTCGTTCAGCACGCCCGCGGTGGTGGAGCTCGGCTGCGCGGAGCTCGCCTGCAGCGGCACGAGGACCGGGGACGCGAAGCTCTCCGGCCCCGGTAGCGACGCCGACCAGATGAGGCGCCCACTCCCGTTCCAGGCGTACACCTTGGAGAGGTCGGTGAAGCAGTTCGAGGGGCGTGGCCCGGTGCAGTCCCAGGAGGTGGCCACGACCGCGGGGTTGCCCGAGGAGTCGATGACGCCGATCGCCGCCGAGCCAAGGGTCGGGCCCGCGGTCGACACCGGCCAGCCGGGCACCGGTGCGCCGCTCGCCGCGTCGAAGGCGAAGAGCTTGCTCGTGTCCGAGGGAAAGGGCTGCTCGAAGAAGCTCGTCCCGACGATCACGACGGGCTGATGCGAGGTGCCGATGAGGCCGACCACGGGGCTCGACCAGATCGATTGGTTGAGGCAGTGGAACCACTCGCGCACGAGGCCCGGCCCGGTCTTCAAGGTGTCGGGGTCGAGGGCCGCGCTCGAGAAGCGGTAGTCAGCGATGAAGCCGCCGACGCAGCGCTGATGGTTGCCGAAGGGGCGCCCCGATGCGTCGCTCCCGAGGAAGATGTCGTCGGCCCTCTGCCCGGGCAGCCTGTACAGGGCGGGAGACGACCAGATCGTGTCGGCGTTGTCGTAGGCGAAGCCGAGCTGGTTGCCCGCGCCGTCGAGCACGTAGATCCGGTGGTCCCAGGAACCGAAGACGATCTGTTCCTGGCCGTTGCCGAGCACGTCACCGACGGCAGGCGTGGAGATCACGCCGGTGGCGGTCCCGGTGGCCTGGCCGACATGGAAGACGAAGCGCTCCGCGCCGGAGAGCCGCCATGCCTCCACCTCGGCGGCGCTCGAGTGCACCCAGGTGGAAGCGGCGCCGACGATGATCGAGGGCGCGTGCCGCCGGCCGTCAAGAAAGGCGATCGTCGGGCTCGACTCGATGGCGGCCGACTGGCCGGGCGTGACCGCGAGGTGGTGTGGCCAGCCGGGGAGCTCGTTACCGGTGGCCGCGTCCATGACGTAGACGAAGCCGTTCTCGGCGCCGACCGCGACGATGGTCTTTTTGCCCCACACCGCGGTAGTCGGCGAGCTCTGGGTGACGTAACCGGCGCTGCGGCCGGTCACCGTGCGCGCGATCCACGCGGCGCCGGGCCAACTGACCGACGGCGCGATGTGGGTCTGCGGCGTGGACGTCGCCGAAGCGGCGGTGATCGCCGCGAGCCCGAGGACGAGTGCAGCAGCGCTCGCCACGACGGACAACCTGAATGACACTGAGCAGGGCGTTCTACGCATGCTGTCGTTCTCCTATTTGTAACAAACGTTAGTGCATTGAACTGGTCGTCACTGCTCAGGTCGCCGCAACCGTTGCTTGTGGGCGACGCCGTGTTGCAGCGCCGCGTCCTGCGGCTATTCGCTCCGAGCGGGGGGAGTCTTGGCAAATGGATCGGCCGAGCAACCGCTTGTTGCGTTCTCAAGGCCTCTCGTGGAGTGTCGGTCTCGGGAGCTCGTGAGGAAGGTGCCCGGCGCCTCTTACGCCCTGATGCCGGCGCGAGATGAGCGGCGACCCTGTCCGATCTTCGGCCCCCGCGCGCCCGGCCGGGCACGCTTCGGCGATGGCTGGGAGGCTCACGAGGGACCCACCGAGAGAAATGGAGCGAACGCGGGTCGCGGTCGCCCGCCGCGTCGCTCGTCGGGGTATCTCGGCAACGCGACCGCCGGATCGCTTCCGGCAGCGGCAATCCGAGACGGAGCCGCGAGAAATTCCGCGGTTCGGGCGGGGTCGCGCTGGGCACCCGGTGTGTGATATGGCGGCCAGGGGTCCTGCGTCGGCCCCCGGGATATGCACCGGTAGCCCTCAATGCTTGAGGGAAATGGTTCGAGGAGCTGAGTGTGTCGTGAGCGCGAGAAATACGTATTACGCTTTCGTCGGCGATCACATGGATCGGTCACGTATTCATAGGAACGAAGGAGAGTCGCTCCGCGATGTCACCAAGAAAATCAGCCCCGATGACCGCCGACCACAAGGCGGCACTGGCGGTCGGGAGAACCCAAGGTCTTGCGGTCCGTCGGTACCTGCAGGCGCTCGAGGAGAACAAGCCTCGTCGTGGCCGTCGTCCGAGTGTCGAGGCGACAGAGAAGCAGCTCACCGAGATCGATACCAAGCTCGCGAGCGCGGACCCGCTCCGTCGCCTGCATCTCATCCAGGAGCGCAAGGACCTTCAGGCGCGCCTCAATTCCTCCGGGCAGTCCGTGGACATCTCGGTCCTCGAGGATGCCTTCGTGAAGGGTGCCTCGGAGTACGGCAATCGCAAGGGGATCAGCTACGAGAGCTGGCGCGAGGTCGGTGTCCCCGCGGAGGTGCTCCGACGCGCCGGGATCGGGCGGGGCACGAAGTAGCTACGGGGTTGTCACCGCGTCCGCGCACGGACGCCTGCACGAGAGCCGGTTCCCCCTGCGGGGGGACCGGCTCTCGTGCCGTCCGCGAGGCCTGTTCGCCGACCGCCCGCGGGCACTTCGGCGGCGAGGGCCGTGGCGGTTCGGAGAGTGCCCGATGAAGGCGATCAAACAGGCGCTCGGTGCCGTCGACACCTTTCAGCAGCGACACCGGGCCGCGGGGTTCGTCTACGCGGTGCAGAAGAAGTACGGGGACGACAACGCGGGTGCGCTTGTCGCACAGCTCACCTACACGATGTTCGTGACCATCTTTCCTTTGCTGCTCCTTCTCATCACGATCCTCGGGCTCGTGCTCGCAGGCGACCCGTCGGCACGGGCGCGGATCACCGCGTCCGCATTCGGCGAGTTCCCGATCGTCGGCCACCAGCTCGCCGGCAACATCCACGCGTTGAAGCGCGGCTCGCTCATCGGCCTCATTATCGGGATCGTGGGTCTGATATATGGCAGCACGAGCCTCGCGCAGACCGGGCTCTCGGCGATGTCGCAGGTATGGAACGTCCCTTTCGTCAAACAGCCGAACTTCCTCGCCGGGCTGGCGCGGAGCCTGCTCTTTCTCGTCGTCCTGGCTCTCGAGCTGGTCGTCACGACAGTTCTGTCGGGGTTCGGCACCTTCGGCCGGCACAACATCGCCCTCGGTGTACTCGCCGAGCTGTTCGCCGGCCTCGCGAATGTGGCCTTTTATATCGGCACCTTCCGCGTGCTGACACCCAAACAGGTGGCGATCCGGACGTTGTTGCCGGGCGCCATCGTCGGTGGCGTCTTCTTCACGATCCTGCAGGCGGTTGGCGGCTACGTCGTCGGTCATGACCTGAAGGGGGCGAGCGCCACCTACGGCTTGTTCGGGGTCGTCCTCGGCCTCATCGCCTGGCTCTACCTCGGGGCACGCGCCACGCTCTACGCCGCCGAGGTGAGCACGGTCCTGCATCACCATCTCTGGCCGCGGGCGCTCGTACAGCCGCCGCTCACCGACGCCGACGAGCGCGCCATGCGGCTGCAGGTGCTCGCGCTGCAGCGCCGCCCCGAGCAGCAGATCGTCCTCGGCTTCACGGCCGCCGGCGAGCCGACGAAGATGGCCGACGCCGAGGTCCCCGATCCCGGGCCGCCCGCCGCGGAGGGCGCAAAGGTGGGCCATCAGTAGCCTCGGGTGAGCGCCTCGGCCCTCCCGGTAGCGGCGCGAGGGGAGGAGAGGTGGCCTTCACGGCGTTCGTGACGCGGGCGCTTCCGGGCGCGGGCCTCGCGCGGCTGGCGTCCTTTGCGCAGGTGCGCCTCTTCTCCGAGGACCGCCCGCCGACGCGAGAAGAGCTCGTCGAGGGCCTTGCGGGTGCCGACGGGGTGCTCACGATGCTCACCGACCGCATCGACGAGCCGCTGCTGGCGCTCGCCCCACGGCTCCGGGTGGTCTCGAACATGGCGGTCGGCGTGGACAACCTCGACCTCGCTGCGCTGACCGGCCGGGGCATCCCGGCCGGTCACACTCCCGGCGTCCTCACCGAGGCGACCGCCGATGTCGCCTTCGCACTCCTGCTCGCGGTCGCCCGCCGCGTGGTCGAAGCGCGCGACGCCCTCCTCGCGGGGGAATGGACGACGTGGCGCCCGTCGGGCTTCCTCGGCCTCGAGCTCTCTGGTGCGACCCTCGGCATCGTCGGCCTCGGGCGCATCGGCGAGGCAGTGGCCCGGCGCGCCCGCGGCTTCGGCATGCACGTCCTCGCGTGCTCGCGGACACACCGAGAGGCGGAAGGTGTCTCCTTCGTCGACCTCGACGAGCTCCTCTGCTCGTCTGACGTCGTCAGCCTGCACGTGGCCCTCAGTGAGGAGACGCACCACCTCATCGGCGCTGCCGAGCTCTCCCGGATGCGCCGCGGTGCGCTGCTCGTGAACACCGCCCGCGGCCCGGTCGTCGACCAGCGGGCGCTCTTCGAGGCGCTCGCCTCGGGCCATCTCGGCGGTGCCGGCCTCGACGTCTTCGAGGTCGAGCCGGTGCCCCTCGATGAACCCCTCCTCGGCCTACCGAACTGTGTCGCCATCCCGCACCTGGGCTCTGCGACCGAAAAGTCGCGCGCCGCGATGGCGGACCTCGCGGTCGACAACCTCCTGGCGGGGCTGCGCGGGGAGCCCCTCCCGCACTGTGCCAACCCCGAGGTCTACGGGCCCGGCTGACCCGCGCGGTTTACTGCTACCGGCGTGCGGGTAGCTCCTGAGCGTCACCCAAGGAGGTCGCCCACAATGGGTCTTGCGCTTTTGCTGCTACTCATCGTGCTTTTGTTCGGAGGCTTCGGCTTCGCTGTCCACTTCTTGTGGATCCTCGCCGTCATCCTCCTGGTCCTGTGGGTCGTGGGCTTCCTCGCCCACGGCGCGGAGCGCAGCTGGTACCGATGGTGAGCGCGTAGTCACACCGATTCTTCGGCGATTCCCCGGCCTCGTGCCGGGGAATCGCCGCGTCCGGGCTCGGTTCGGCGAAGATCTTCCCGTGCCGATGTCCGACTACGTCGCCCGCCTGCGGGCGCTCGTCGGGACGACGCCCCTGCACATGCCGACGGCCTGCGTCGTGGTGCATGACACCGAGGGGCGCCTGCTGCTCGTCCGCAAGGCCGACTCCGACCTGTGGTCGGTGCCGGGGGGCGCAGTCGAGCCCGGTGAACGCCCCGAGGAGGCGGCCCGACGGGAGGCGCTCGAGGAGACCGGCCTCGAGGTCGCCGTCACCGGGCTGCACGCCGCGCTCGGCGGCGACCGCTGCCGGACCGTGTACCCGAACGGCGACGTGCTCGTCTACGTCGCGATCGTCTACCGCGCCGTCGTCGTCGGCGGCCGCGAGCGGGCCGACGGAGAGGAGGTCTCCGAGCTCGGGTGGTTCTCCCCCGAGGCCCTCGGCGGCTTAGGGCGGGAGGGCTTCGTTGACCTCCTCATCGACGAGGGGCTGCTCACCGTCTCCTGAGTCGCAACGGGTGTCGCGCAGCCCGCGTTACTGGCTTCTGGTGCTGGGTATAGGGCCGTGGGCGGCCCAGCTTGGGGACGCCCAAGGTCTCAGCTCACGAGGGGGCGTTATGGCCACGCATCCGTTGCGCATGAGGGGAGCAACCGACGCGCCGGACACGGTGCGCAGCGGCGAGGTCCGCTGGAGCTACCGGACGAGTCTCGGGATGACGGGCGGCCTGCTCGTGCTGATGGCGCTGTGGGGCGGCTTGATGCCCTTCATCGGCTCGGTCTTCGGCTTCTCGCCGGACGGTCTTGCGACCTGGCACTGGGACCTCTCCCGGGGCCTCCTCGCCGCAGTCCCGGCGGGCGGCGCGCTGCTGGCCGGGCTCGCCCTCTTGCAGCTCGGGCGCATCGCCGGCCTCGGCTTCGGCCGCATGGGCGTGATGGTCGCAGGGCTTCTCGCGGTCGCCGCCGGGTGTTGGTTCGCGATCGGGCCGGTCGCCTGGCCGGTGCTCGAGGGGCATCGCTACTTCATCAGCGTCGGTGCCTATGGCACCTTCGAGCGGGAGATCGCCTACGCCCTCGGTCCCGGGCTGTTCCTCGGGATCATGGGGGGCCTCGCCTGCGAGTTCGCGGCGCTGCAGGGCAACCCACGCACCGTCCCGGTGCAGATGCTGGCGGCCGCCGAGGAGCCGGCGATCGTCCCCGTCGCCGATGTCACCGGGCCGAACGCGATGACCGACGCCCCGACGACGGCCGGCCCCACCGCGACCCGAACCAACGCGGTGCCCGTCGCCGACGGCCCACCCGCTGTCGAGCCCGAGTAATCCCCGCCGGCTCGCTCCGGTGCCCCGCAGATGATGAGCGAGCCGGCGGCAGATGGGCCTGAGCCCGTACCGGACCCGGAGGCGGGGGGCCAGCCGCCGCCCCCCGAGGTCACCCTCCTGCTGCCCCCGAACGTGGACGCCCCCGAGCGGGGCCTCGCGAGGCGCGGCCCCCCGGTGGACCGGCGGGCCCCCTTCTACATCGGCTTCACCGGCGCGCTCGGCGTCGCCACCGCCTACCTCATCGTGCGCGCGCTCGCCGGTGCCGGCACGGTGCTCGTCATCGTCGGCCTGTCGCTCTTCCTCGCCATCGGCCTCAACCCGATGATCGGGAGCCTCACCCAGCGCGGCCTCTCCCGCGCCACGAGCGCCCTCATCGTGGTCGCCGCGCTGTTGGCCGTGCTCGCCGCCTTCGCGGTGGCGGCGGTGCCGCCGAGCGTGCACGAGGTCCGCGCCCTCGTGCACAAGTGGCCGACGATCCGCCACGACGTGACGACCGGCAGCGGCCCGCTCGGCCACGCTCTGAAGGTGACGCACCTCACCGGCGTCGTCGGCCCGCGCCTCCTCGACGTCTTGAAGACCCGTCTCAGCCACGGGCTCTTCGGGGCTGGCAAGGTCGTCGTGACGACGACCGCGGCGGCGCTGAGCGTCCTGGTCCTCACCGTCTACTTCCTCATCGCGCTGCCGAGCGTCCGCACGCTCTGGCTGCGCCTCGCACCCCGCTCACGGCGCGAGCGGGTCGCCGTCCTCACCGACGAGGTCTTCGACCGTGTCGGCGGCTTCGTCCTCGGCAACCTCGTCACCTCGGCGATCGCCGGTGCGGGGACCTTCGTCTGGCTGCTCGCCGTGGGCGGCCCCTACCCGGTGCTGCTCGGGATGTTCGTCGCGCTCTTCGACCTCATCCCGATCGTCGGCTCGACCGTCGCCGGCCTCGTCGTCTCGATGATCGCGCTCAGCCACGGGGTCTTCCTCGGCATCGCGACCCTCATCTTCTACGTCGTCTACCGCCTGCTCGAGGACTACTTCCTCACGCCGCGGGTGATGCGCCACACCGTCAGCCTCCCGCCGGGAGTGACGATCGTCGCCACCCTCGCCGGTGGCGCCCTCCTCGGCCTGCTCGGGGCGCTGATCGCGATCCCCGCTGCGGCGACCCTGCACCTCATCCTCGAAGAGGTGCTCTTCCCCCGCCTCGAACGCCGCTGAGCCGCTCCCGGGGAAGTGTCGCCGCAGCGGACAGCCTCTAAGGTCGGGGCCGATCCGGGGGCGCCGCGGCGCCAGGGCGAGGAGGGGTGCCATGGTCGAGGTGAAGCGGGACTTCGTCGAGATGAGCCACGGTAGGACGCGGTACTTCGAGGCGGGCGAGGGCGAGCCGGTGCTGCTCGTGCACGGCGCCGGCTTCCTTTCGGGTGGCGACGGCTGGCTGCCGGTGCTTCCCGGCCTCGGCGAGCGCTTCCACGTCTACGCCCTCGACTGCCTGAACTTCGGGCCGGGGGACCACCTCGAGCAGGAGTTCTCCTTCGCCTACCTCGTCGACCACCTGCGCGAGTTCCAGGACGTCATGGGCCTCGAGTCGAGCCACCTCGTCGGCCACTCGATGGGCGGCTGGCTCGGCGTCCTCCTCGCCTACGAGAGTCCGAACCGCGTCCGCCGCTTCGTCGACATCGCGGGCGGCGGCGCGGCGACGCGCAACCTCACCACGATGGTCGCCTGGCAGCCTCCCCCCGAGGAGGACGTGCGCGCCGCTGTCGAGCGCTACGCCGGCTCGAACATCTCCTCCGACGTCCTGCTCGAGGAGCGCCTCGCGATGCTCCACGACGAGCAGACGACGGCCGCCTTCCGCCGCCTGATGGATCACATGACGAATCCCGAGACGCGCACCCGCTACAACACGTTGCGCCGCCTTCCGCACATCAGCTCGCCGACCCTCGTCGTCTGGGGCTCAGAGGACAAGGTCAACGCCCTCGAGCTCGGTGAGCAGACCGCCCAGCTGATCCCCGACGCGAAGCTCGTCGTCTACGAGGGCATCGGCCACAACGTCCCCTACGAGGCGCCGGCACGGCTCGTGGAGACGATCACCGAGTTCCTCGCCTGAGCTCGGTGAGCATCCCAACGAGCATCGAGCTCGACCGCAGCCGCAGCGCGCTCATCGTCTTCGACGCCGTCGAACAGTTCCGGGCGGCGATCGAGGCGCACGGTGCGCTGCAGCCGATCATCACCCTCGCCCGCGCCTGCAGGGAGGCCGGGTTGCCGCGCTTCTTCAGCCGCGGCGACCACCGCCCCGACGGGCGCGACCGCGCCCTCACCGTTCCCGACATGGACCGCGAGCACCGCCCCTACGCGGCGCGTGCCGAGAACGGCACGGGCGGCTACGTCTCTGGCTCCGCGGGCACGGCCTACCTCGCCGAGCTCGAGGTGGGGCCGGAGGACTACGACATCCCCAAGCACCGCTGGTCGGCCTTCTTCGCCACCCCGCTCGACCTCTCGCTGCGGCGCCTCGGGGTCGACACGCTGCTCATCGTCGGCGGCTCGTTCCACATCGGGGTCGCCTCCACGATCTACGCGGCGCGCGACCTCGACTACCAGATCGTCGCCGTCGCCGAGGGCTGCCATGCCGAGCCGGCCGAGCGCGAGGCGCTGCTCGAGCTGATCCTCCCCCAGGTCTGCCACGTGCGCTCGCTCGCGGCCGTGCTGGAGGCGCTCGGCTGAGCTCCTCTCAGCTGGTGGCGGGAGAGGCGAAGAGGCGCTGCAGGACGGCGAAGCCGAGCAGCGCCGCGACCGCCCCCCCGACGAAGCTCGCCCGGTAGCCGGCGAGGGCGGCGACGGCGCCGAGCGTGACGCCGCCGAGGCCGGTGGCGAGGTCGAGGAAGGCGGTGAAGGTGCCGATCACCGGCGCCCGATCCCGCTCGTTGGCGCGGTTCACCGCCATCGTGAACAGCGCCGGGTACTGCACCGCCATGCCGAGGCTGAAGACGGCGACGCCCACGTAGAGGCCGGTGACGGTCGGCCATGCGGCGATCACCACGAGGCCCGCGGCGATCGTGAGCGTCGCGGTCGAGGCGCAGCGGCGGGCGCCGACGCGGTCGAAGAGGCGGGCGAAGGCAAGCCGGCAGACGAGGATGATCCCGGCGTAGAGCAAGAAGGCCACCGCCGGCCCCGAAAGGTGGAGCTGGCGCACGGTGTAGAGGGGGGCGTAGGCCTGGAAGGCGGTGTAGCCCATCAGGCCGAACATCATCACGAGGCCCGGGCCGACCCCCTTCCTGTTGAACAGGCCCGGCCGCGACAGCCCCGCGCCGGCGACGATGCGCACGTTGGGGGCGCGCAGGCTGAGCAGCGCGCCGGCCACGCAGAACAGCCCCGCGACTCCGAAGACGGCGTGCAGGCCGATCTGCTCGGCGAGGAGCTGGCCGGTGAGGGGACCGAGCCCGGTACCCATGTAGGCGGCGATCGAGAAGTAGCTCATCGCCTCGCCGCGGCGCGCCGGAGGGGCGATGTCGCTCACGAGCGTCGCCGCGCCGGTGAAGAAGAGCCCCTGTCCGACGCCCGTCGCGAGGCGTAGTGCGGCGAGCGCGACCTCCGAGGAGGTGAGGCCGTAGGCGGCGATCGCGCCGCCGGCGGTCGCGGCGCCGCCGATCATCAGCACCTTGCGGCCGAAGCGGTTGCCGAGGCGGCCGGCGACGGGGCGGGTGAAGACTGCGGTGAGGGCGGGCGCGCCGACGATGAGGCCGACGGCGAGGCTCGAGCCGCCGAGCTCGCGGGTGACGAAGGGGGGCAGCTCGGGGATCACCATGTTGAAACCGACCCAGTAGACGAGGCCGACGAGGACGACGGTGAGGAAGGCAGGGGTGACGAGGGCGGCGCGCGTGCGGTCGCCGGTCACCACCTCAATGTCTTTGTCGCCCGCCGCGCTGTCAAACCGGTGCGCCGAGGGGCGTCGCTCCGGCCTCGCACGGGACCGTCATTGGTACGCTCCGGCGACGCCCGAGGGGAGGCAGCGGTGAGCGAGGAGCGGCCCTTCCCCCCCGAGGACCGGGAGCTGCGCCTGCGCATCGGCGCGCACGCCCGCGAGCTCGTGCGTGCCGCCGCGGTGCACGACGTTCTCTCCTTCATCACCCTCGCCAACGAGGTCGTGATCGAGACCTTCGCGGGGATCGAGATCGCCCCCGACGCCACCGGGGTCACCGGCCCGGCCTACCTGCAGGCCTACCTCGCGTACGCGATGCGCATCGCCACGGCGATGGTCCGTGAGGCCCTCGGCGAGGACGAGGCGGCCATCGAGGACCTGCTCACGAGGGTGAGCACGGCGCTCGAGATCGGCGACGCGACGCTGTAGCGGCGGGCGTGTTCACCCGCCCGTCACGGACAAGTCCCGCCCCACGCGCCGTTCGCGGCCAAGATCACCCCGTGCTGGTACGCCTCGGTTGCGAGTTCGACTACCTCTGCGCCGGGCGGGTGCCCGCCCTCTGGCAGGTGCGGCCGCGCCTCGACGGAGCCCACCGCATCGTGTACGAGCGCTGGGAGCCACCGGCCCCGGCGGCGGCCTACCTCGACTCCTACGGCAACTACTGCGACCGCCTCGTCCTTCCAGAGGGGCCCTCGCGGCTCCGCTACGACGCCCTCGTGGAGGTGGCCGACGGCGCCGACGAAAGCGACCCGACGGCGGAGCAGGGGCCGCTCGAGGCGCTCCCCGACGAGGCCCTCCTCTACCTGCTGGCGAGCCGCTTCTGCTGGCCGGACGCGCTCCACGACGAGGCGTGGGAGCTCTTCGGCGAGGTCGCTCCCGGCTATCTGCAGGTGGTGGCGATCTGTGACTGGGTGCACGACCAGCTCCGCTACGAGATCGGCGCGAGCGATCCGTGGACGACAGCCGTCGACGTGTGGCGGTCGCGCTCGGGGGTCTGCCGCGACTTCACCCACCTCGGCGTGACGCTCTGTCGCGCGCTCAACCTGCCGGCCCGCTACGTCGCCGGCTACCTGCCCGACATCGGTGTCGAGGCGCCCCTGCCGATGGACTTCTGCTCCTGGCTCGAGGTCTGGCTGGGCGATCGCTGGTGGACCTTCGACCCGCGCAACAACGAGCCGCGCGCCGGTCGCGTGGTCGTCGCCTACGGCCGCGACGCGTCGGACGCGGCGATGGTCACGACCTGGGGTGCGGCAGAGCTGGTGCGGATGACGGTGTGGGCCGACGAGGTCGCCGGTGCGCACTGAGGCGCCGCTCCTCGAAGGCGAGGCGCTGCTCCTCGAGCAGGAGTACCGCTACTAGAACGAACCCCCGATCCGCGGGCTGCGCCACCGGCTGATCGTCGTCCCCCGCGCCCGCCACGGCCGCCGCCGCCGCACCGCCTTCGGCGTCGAGATCTCCGGTGCCGAGGTGCGCTCGCGCTGGGCGACCGACGCTTCGGCAACGACGTCCTCGACGTCGAGGCGGCCGAGGTGACGAGCGGGATCACGTTCGCCGCGTGGGCTGTCGTGGAAGGGCGCGTCGCCGGTGGCGCGGGAGGCCGCCCCGCGGCGCCCGCCGGACCGGCGCGCCGGCTCCTCGCCCGCCCGGCGCCGCTCACCGCTGCCGACGCCCGCCTCGCCGCCGCGGAGCTCGCCGGTGGGCGCGGCGTCTGTCAGGGCTACGCGCCCTCTGTCGCGCCGCGGGGATCGGCGCCCGCTACGTCTCGGGCCACCTGATCGGCCAAGGCGGCTCGCACGCCTGGGTGGAGGTGCTCGCGGGGGCGGCGAGGTGCTCGCGCTCAACCCCAGGCACGGCCGTCCGACCCGCGACGGCTACCTGACGGTCGCCGTCGGTCGCGGCTACGCCGACGTCGCGCCGACCTCCGGCCATTTCAGCGGCGGGGCGCCGGCCATCTCGCCGCGAGGAAGCGTCTGACCGCTCTCGGGGGGGGGCTCGGCGCCCTGACGGCGGGGCCGGCCCGCGGCAGGCGGTTCAGCGCCGCGGGGCGAGGGCGACGACGGGGATGAGGCGCGAGGTGTTGTCCTCGTAGGCCGCGAAGCGCGGATGGAGACCGGCGTGGCGGCGGTAGAGCTCGTCGCGCTCCTCCCCGGAGGTGACGACGACGGCGACGGGGATCTCCTCGCGACCGACCTCGATCGTCGCCTCACCGGCGGCGACGAGGTTCTTGTACCAGTCGGGGTCCTCGGGCGCCCCCTGGTGGGAGGCGAAGATCACGTAGCGCTCCCCGTCGGGGAGGTACATGAGGGGGTTGACGTAGCGGCGCCCGCTGCGGCGCCCCTCGGTCGTGAGCAGCAGCAGGGGAGCGTCCTTGAACTTCTCCTCCGCCACCCACCCGCCGTTGCGCCGGTACTCCTCGGCGAGCAACCGGTTGCGCTCGTTCTGCTCCGCCATCGTCGCCTCCTTCTCCTTACCCTGCCACTGTGGCGCGCTCCTTACCCTGCCACTGTGGCGCGGCCCGCGCCTCGGCCTACACTGCCGCGAGCCGAGCGAGGGGGGCCGATGCAGCGCAGCGAAGGGCGGATCCGCGTCTCACACGCCGGTGTGCTGCCTCGCCCCGACGACCTGCAGCAGCTGCTCCTCGCCGGTGAGGGATCGCGCGCCGCCTTCGACGCCCGCCTCGAGAGCGCGGTCGCCGAGGTCGTGCGCCACCAGGCCGACATCGGGATCGACGTCGTGAACGACGGCGAGGTCGCGAAGCGCGGCGGCTTCTCCGGCTACGTCCGCGAGCGCCTCTCCGGCATCGAGCAGCGGCCGCTCCCCGACGGGCTGCGGACGCGCAGCCCCAACCTGCGGGACCAGCGCGACTTCCCCGGTTTCTACGCGGCGGGCCTCGGCGGCGTCGGGCGGGGGGTGAACGCCAACCGGGCGAGCACCAACAACGATCCTTACTTCTGCACCGCCCCCCTCGCCTACATCGGCGCCGAGGCGGTGCAGGCCGACATCGCCCGCCTGCAGCAGGCGACGGCCGGCCTCGACGTCGAGGCCTACCTCCCCGCGATCACCCCGGGGACGGTCGAGCACTGGCTCTTCAACGAGCACTACCCCGACGACGAGGCGCTGCTCTTCGCGATCGCCGAGGCGATGCGCGAGGAGTACCTGGCGATCACCGATGCCGGCCTCATCCTGCAGCTCGACGACCCCGACCTCCCCGACGGCTGGCAGATGTACCCGGAGATGACCGTTGCCGAGTACCGGGACTACGCGACGCTGCGCGTCGAGGCCCTCCTGCACGCGCTGCGCGGCATCCCCGAGGAGAAGGTCCGGCTGCACGTCTGCTGGGGGAGCCAGCATGGCCCCCACCGGGACGACATCGCGCTGCGCGACATTATCGACATCGTGCTGCGCGTCCCTGCGCAGTGCCTCTCGGTCGAGGCGGCGAACCCGACGCACGAGCACGAGTGGCGGCTCTGGGAGGAGGTGAAGCTCCCCGAGGGGCGGATCCTCATGCCGGGCGCTGTCGGCCACGCGAGCGACCTCATCGAGCACCCCGAGCTCGTTTGCCAGCGGCTGCTGCGCTTCGCCGGCCTGCTCGGGCGGGAGAACGTCATCGCCGGCACCGACTGCGGCCTCGCGGCGCGCGTCGGCCACCCCGAGATCACCTGGGCCAAGCTCGAGGCGCTCGCCGCCGGGGCCCGGCTGGCGAGCGAGGCGCTGTGGTGAGCGCCGCGACCTCCGGCGCAGCAACGAGCGAGGTGGCCGCCGGCCGCGCGCGCGAGGAAAGGATGGATCCCGGTGCTTGACGTCGAGGAGAACCGCTTCCTCACCGAGACGGGGCCGGGCACGCCGATGGGCGAGCTCATGCGCCAGTACTGGCTGCCCGCACTCCTGTCGAGCGAGCTGCCCGCGCCGGACTGTGACCCCGTGCGGGTGATGCTCTTGGGCGAGGCGCTCGTCGCCTTCCGGGACTCGGCGGGCGAGGTCGGCCTTCTCGACCACGGCTGCCCGCACCGGGGCGCGAGCCTCTACTTCGGCCGCAACGAGCACGACGGCCTCCGCTGCGTCTACCACGGCTGGAAGTTCGACGCCCGCGGTCGCTGCGTCGACATGCCGAACGAGCCGCCGAACTCGCGCTTCAAGCAGCACGTTGCGGCGCGCGCCTACCCCGTCACCGAGCGGGGCGGCGTGATCTGGGCCTATCTCGGCCCACGCGAGGTCCCGCCCGCGCCGCCCGCCCTCGAGGCTGCAGAGCTCGGCGAGGCGGAGCGCCAGGTCTACGCCGTCTCGCGCGAGTGCAACTGGCTGCAGGCGATCGAGGGCGAGCTCGACACGAGCCACCTCGGCTTTTTGCACATGGGCGCCCAGCAGCCGGAGGACTTCGAGGAGGGCTCCTTCAACTACTACACGGTCCGCGACCGCGCCCCCCGCTATGCGGCGCTCGACACCCCCTACGGGGCGATGTACGGGGCCTACCGCCCGGCCGGGAGCGGGGAGACCTACTGGCGGATCGCGCAGTTCCTCTTCCCCGTCTTCTCGCACATCCCGACCGGCGTCCTCGGTGAGCAGGTGCTCACCCGCGCCTGGGTGCCGATGGACGACGAGCACGTGCTGTTCTTCTCGATGGGGGAGAAGGGGGGCACCGTGCCGGTCGTCTCCGACGCCGAGCTGCAGCCGAACGGCAGCGGCTGGTTCGACCGTTTCCGGCCGCTCGCCGTCTTCGGGAACGACTACCGCATGGACCGCGCCGCCCAGCGCCGCGACTCCTACACGGGGATCCCCGGCATCCACATGCAGGACAAGGCGATCACCGAGTCGATGGGGCCGCTCCTGCACCGCGAGCGCGAGCACCTCGCGAGCTCGGACGTGATGGTCATCCTCCTAAGGAAGCGCCTCGCCGTGGCGGCGCGCGCGCTCGCCGAGGAGGGCGTCGCTCCGCCCGGGGTCGACGAACCCGAGGTCTACCGGGTGCGCTCGGGGGGCGTCATCCTCCCCGAGGGCGCCGACTGGCTCGCGGCCACCGCCGACCTCATCGGCCGCTGAGGGAGGCCCCCTTGGGCGCCGCCTACGCCACGGTCGCCGAGCAGCTGCTCGCGCTCCTCGCCGAGCACGGCGTCGAGCACTTCTTCCTCAACCCGGGCACCGACTCGGCACCGCTGCAGGAGGCGATGCGCACCCTCCCCGAGCGGGGAGTGGCGATCCCCGCCGTCCACCCCTCGACCTTCGAGGCAGTCTCGCTCGCCGCGGCGCACGCCTACTACCAGGCGACCGGACGGCCGCAGTGCCTCTTCGTCCACGTCGACGCCGGCACCCAGAACCTCGGGGCGATGATGCACGACGCCTTCCGTGACCGCGCCGGCGTGGTGATCCTCGCCGGCCGCACCCCCTACGGGGAGGACGCCACGGCCCCCGGCGGGCGGAGCGGTTACATCCAGTGGCTGCAGGACGTGCCCGACCAGGCTTCGATCGTCCGCCCCTACACCAAGGCCTGTCTCGAGATCACCCGCCCGGAGATGCTCGGCCGCGCCATCGGCCGTGCGGTGCAGCTCGCGACGAGCTACCCGGCGGGGCCGGTGTACGTGACGGTCTCGCGCGACGTGTTGATGGACGCCCCGGCGCCCGCGCCGCGCAGCGCCGGCTACGCCGTGCCGAGCCCCGCGGCAGTCGACGCCGCGACGCTCGCTCATTTGAGCGGGCTGCTCGCCGGGGCCGAGCGCCCGCTCCTCGTCACCTCCCGCCTCGGACGCAGCGCCGAGGGCTTCGCGGCGGCGACCCGCCTCGTCGAGCTGCTCGGCATGGAGGTGGTGCGCGGCGCCGACACCGGGCCGCTGTCGATCGCCACCCTGCACCCGCTGCACCGCCGCTCACCTGCAGCCAAGGCGGCCGCCCTGCGTACCGCCGACGTCGTGCTCGTCGTCGAGTGCGACGTCCCCTGGATCCCCCGCTTCGTGCAGCCCGCCGCGGCCGCGACCGTCGTGTACGTCGACCCCGAGCCGCTGCACGAGACCATGCCGCTGTGGGCCTTCCCGGTCGACCACTCGGTGCGCGCCGACGGCCCGACGGCCGTCACCCAGCTCGTCGAGGCGCTGGCGCGCCGCGCCGCCGACGATCCCGACCTCGCCGAGAGGTGGGCGGCGCGCGCCGCCGCGGCGGTCCCCGACCCGCCGCCGGAGGCGGCCCCCGCCGACCCCGAGCACCTCGTCCCGCGCGACGTCTTCGCGGCGATGAACGCCGTCCTGCGCCCCGAGGACGTGGTGATCGAGGAGGCGGTGACGAACTCTGGCCTGCTCTACGAGCACCTCGTGCGCAGCGAGCCGGGGACAGTCGCCGGCCCCTTCGCTCCCGGCCTCGGCTGGGCGCTCGGTGGTGCCGTCGGCGTGAAGCTCGCCCGCCCGGATCGGCGGGTCGTCGCCGTCTGCGGCGACGGGAGCCTGCTGTTCGGCGTGCCCACCTCGGCGTGGATGATGGCCGCCGCCCTCGGCGCCCCCTTCCTCGCCGTCGTGCTCGACAACGGCGGCTACCGGGCGAGCCGCCTCCCGGTCTACGAGCTCTTCCCCGAGGGCGCCTCGGCGCTCGCGGCCGACGCGGTCGGGACCCGCTTCGAGGGGACCCCCGATTTCGTCGCGCTGGCCGCCGCCTGCCACGCGCACGGCGAGCGGGTCGAGCACCACCGCGAGCTCGACGGTGCGCTGCGGCGAGGGCTGGCGGCGGTCGAGGGGGGCAGGGCGGCGCTCGTCGTCGTGGCGGTGCAGCAGAACTGACGCTGCTCGGCGCCGCCGTCAGCCCCGGCGGGCGCCCCGCCAGAGCTCGGTGAGGCCGACGCCGAGCTCGGCGAGCTGCAGGCGCAGGCCGGCGATCGAGAGGCCGACGACGGCGCTCGCGTCCCCCTCGACGCGGGTGACGAAGGCGGAGCCGAGGCCGTCGATGGTGAAGGCGCCGGCGACCTCGATCGGCTCGCCGCTCCCCACGTAGGCGGCGATCTCCTCGTCGCTCGGCGAGGCGAAGTGCACCGCCGTCTCACTGAGGTGGACGGCGGCGCGGCCGGTCGCCGCGTCGAGGAGGTACTGGCCGGTGCAGAGCGTTCCCCGCGCGCCGCTGAGGCGGATCCAGCGCTCGCGGGCGACCTCGGCGCTGCCGGGCTTGCCGAGCGCCTCGCCGCCGAGGTCGAGGAGGGAGTCTGCGGCGATGACGAGCGCGTCCCCGGCCGCCACGGCGACGGCCTCCGCCTTGCGTCGGGCGAGGAGCTGCACGACCGCAGCGGTCGGGCGCCGCCCCTCCCACTGCTCGTCGGCTGCGCTCACGATCACTTCCGGGTCCAGCCCCGCGGCGCGCAGCAGCCGGAGGCGGGCGGGGGAGGCCGAGGCGAGGACGAGGCGCCGCCGCGCGTCGTTCAGCGCGCGGCCTTCAGGTCGTCGAGCTCGAGGGCGAGGATGCGCAGCAGCGCCTCGGTCGCCTCGCCCATCGAGAGGAGGTGGCGGAGGATCTCGGTGTGCCCGTCGATGTCGTCGGTGACCCGCACCTGGCTGCTCGCGATGGCCTGTCCCATCGGAGTGTCGGCGTGCGCCTGGGCGAGGACGCTGTCCACGGCCTGGCGGATCGTTAGCTCTGGCATCGGGCTCCCTTGCTCGTCGGCGAGCCCGAAGCTACCGCCGCTCGCGGCGGGGCCGCCCCGCACGCGGGCGGCGGCGCCCGTCGTCGGCGATCATGGGCGGGGAGGAGACGATGGCCGAGGGCTTCGGGCGGTTCAGCGTGGGGTTGGCGCGCAGCGTCGCGACGCTGCCTGCGGACGCCCTCTCCGAGGAGACGCGCGCCGCCGGGCGGCGGGTGATCCTCGACGCCTTTGCCTGTGCCCTCGCCGGCAGCGAGGTCGACGTCGGCACCCTCGCCGAGGCGGCCTCCGCCCCGGCGCTCGCCGGCGCCGGAGCCGCGACCCTGCTGGCGAGCGGGCAGCGGACCGCCCCGGCGCACGCCGCATTCGTGAACGGCGGCCACGTGCACGCGCTGAACTTCGACGCCAACGGCGCCTCGGGTGGCCACGTCGGCCTCGTCGCGCTCGCCCCCGTCCTCGCCGCGGCCGAGAGCCGGAGCATCGCCGTGAGCGGTGCCGAGCTGCTCACGGCCTCGCTCCTCGCCGGCGAGGTGGCCGAGCGCCTCGCGAGGGCGGCGCGCTCGGGGGGCGGCGAGATCCACGGCCGGCGCGACGGCGGGTGGCTCCTCGGCCAGGTGATCGGCTACCTGGCGGCCGCCTGCGGTGCGGCCCGCGTCCTTTGCCTCGACCCCGAGGCGACGCTCTCGGCGCTCGGCCTCGCGCTGATGCAGACGGCGGGGACCAAGCAGGTGATGATCGAGGGGGACGCACCCGCGAAGGGCCTCTACGGTGCCTTCGCCTGCCTCGGCGGGGTGCTCGCGGCGACCCTCGCCGCCGGCGGGGTCGACGCGCGGATGAGCGCCCTCGAGGGCGACGCGGGGCTGATGCCCGTCTTCTTCGAGCTCGGGGAGGAGGCCCTCGCGGGGGCCCTCGACGGCTTCGGGGAGGAGTGGTCGGCGGGAAGCGCGGCCCTCAAGCGGTGGCCGGCGAGCGGCGTCGTGCAGCCCTACGTCGACGCCGCGCTCCGTCTAGCTGGGCGTGCCGCTCTCTCCGCCAGCGAGCTCTCGGCGGTGCGGATCACCGCGGCGCCCGCCGAGCGGGACTGGCTCGAGCCCGCAGCGGCCCGCCGCCAACCACAGAACGCCTCGGCGGCGGCGAACAGCATCGCCTTCGGGGTCGCCTGCGCCCTCGCCCACGGAGCGCTGCGGATCGCGGACCTGCGCGCCGGGGCGGGGCCGCTCGGCGGAGCCGAGGTCGCGGCGCTCCTCGCGGCGACCGCCCACACCTTCGACGGCGAGCCCGCTGTCGAGGTCGTCACCGCCGCGGGTGCGGCCCACCGGGAGCCGCTCGCGCCGCGCAACGAGGAGCGCCTCGACGGCGAGGCGCTCGCGGACAAGCTCACCGCCGCCAACGCGGCGTCAGTCGCACCGCGGCCGGCGGGCGAGCTCGACCGCCTCGTCGCCGCGGTCGAGGGGCTGGACGCGCTCCCCGACGTCCGTGGCCTGTTCGCGACGCCCCCCACCGGCCGGGTAGTGGGTCAGTTTCAATCGTCAAACTGACCCACTACCGCCGGCCGCCGCTCGGCGGGTGCGGGGTAGGCTCGGCGCGCACCGCCCTTTCGACCACCTCTTCTCCGGAGTGCCCGTGCGCCGCGCCCTCGCTGTCCTGCTCGTCTTTCTGCCGCTGCTCGCGCTCCTCACGGCGGGGGCGGCCGTCGCGGCGAGCGCGCCGGTCTACCCGCACGTGAGCGACGGCTTCGGGAGCGTGCCGAAGCTCGACTTCCCCTCCTCCAAGGCGCCCACCGCCTTCGAGGAGAAGGTGCTCTCGCGCGGCAGCGGCCCGGTCGTGAAGAACCACGACCTCGTCGTCGTCAACTATCTCGGCCAGATCTGGCGAGGGAAGGTCTTCGACACCAACTTCGACAGCTCGTTCAAGCACCACGAGCTCTTCGACTTCGCCGTCGGGCGTGGCCAGGTGATCAAGGGGTGGGACACCGGCCTCACCGGCGCTCGCGTGGGTTCACGGCTGCTGCTCGTCATCCCGCCCGCAGACGGCTACGGCGCGAAGGGCAACACCGGGGCCGGGATCACCGGCACCGACGACCTCGTCTTCGTGGTCGACGTCGTCGCCGACTATCCGACGACCGAGGGCGGTGACGCGCACGCGAGCGGGCTGCACTCGACCGTGCACGGCGTCCAGGTCACCGGCGCGCTCGGCGGCGTCCCGAAGATCCAGATCGCGAAGACCGCCGCTCTCCCCTCCTCGCTCGCTGCCTTCCTCGTCGCCAAGGGCGACGGGCCGAAGGTGAGGGCCGGCCTCGTGGTGCTGCAGTACGTCGCGGCGGCCTGGAGCGGCCAGGTGCTCGGCTCGACCTGGGCGAGCGGTGATCCCGAGGGCGATCCGGTCGGCAACCCGCAGTCGCCGAGCTACTACGACCCGCTGATCGGCCTCCCCGTCGGCAGCCGGGTGCTGCTCGAGATACCGAAGACCTCCCAGGGCGGCCCCTACGCGGTCGCGATCGACATCATCGGCCAGCCGACCGAACCGAGGTCCAAGTGAGCGAGGAGCCGACCACCTCGCGGCTCGACGAGCTCTTCCAGGTGGCGTGGCGCTGGTGCCGCTCCACCTCGAAGCGCGACTTCGCGGTGGCCCCCGCGGTCGTCCTCCTCGGCCAGCCGTTCCGCCGCCGCAAGCTGCGCTTCATCGGCCTCGTGCCGATGGCCGCCGGCTTCGCCCTCTACCGCCTGTGCGGCCCCTACCGGCAGGGCATCGCCGGCGGTGGCTCGGGGCTCTCCGGGCCACCCCCCGAACAGCTCGTGACCACCGGGATCTACTCGCTGACCCGCAACCCGATGTACACGGGCCACCTGCTCTACCTCTTCGGGCTGGCGGTGCTCACCTCCTCCCCGCTCGCGCTCTGCTTCGCGCTCGGCAACGTGCCGTGGTTCAACGAGCGGGTGAAGGGCGACGAGGCGAACCTCCTCGAGCGCTTCGGCGAGGACTACGCGCGCTACCTCACCGAGGTGCCGCGCTGGGGTATCGACCCCGACCGCATCCGGGCGCTCGTCGCCGCGCACTGAGCGGCCGCGCTCCCGCGGCCGCCGCTGGCGCGCCTCATCGGGCCGGCGGGCGCTCCTTGGAGGCCTCGTAGCGGGCGCGCCATTCGGGACCCATCGGGAACAGGCCGAGGAGCGACTCCCCCTCGGCGACGCGCGCCGCGACGAAGCGCTCCTCTTCCTCCTGCGCGAGGGCGTCGGCGGCGATCGCCGCAGCTGCCGCAGCGGGCAGCAGGACGACGCCGTCGTCGTCGCCGACGAGCACATCGCCCGGCTCGACGAGGACACCCGCGCACGCCACCGCGACGTCGGACTCGAAGGGCACGTGGCGGCGGCTCGGCTGCGCGGGGTTGGTCCCGGAGAAGTAGACGGGCAGGCCGAACGAGGCGATCACCGCCGCGTCGCGCAGCGCGCCGTCGGTGACGATCCCCGCGGCGCCCCGTTCGCGGGCCCGCAGCGCCGAGATGTCGCCGATCGTCCCCGCGTCGGTGACGCCGCGCGCCTCGATCACGAGCACGTCGCCGGGCGCGAGCGACTCGATCAGGCTGCGCTGCACCCCCATCCCCTTGGCGGCGGCGAGGTCCTCGCGGAAGGGCAGGTAGCGCAGCGTGCGTGCCCGGCCGACGAGCTTCTGGCCGGGGGCGAGCGGGGTGAGGCCGGAGAGGACCGCGGCATCGAGCTCGTGGCGGCGGAGCTGCGCCGCGAGGGTCGCCGTGGCGACGGCACGCAGCTCGGCGAAGAGCTGCTCGTCGTGCTGCCCGCCCGCCATCGGCCGAGCGTACAGCGGCGCGGTCCGCGCCGGACCGCGATCACCAGGACTTACGATCCCATGACTTGGTTGGCGGCGTGTCCGTTGGCGAACCCAAGCCGGATGCCGTTGGCATCCTGCTTAGCGTGCGGGGCTGCTTACGGCCCAAGCGAGCATCGCAGCGGGCACCAAGTTCACCCCGGAGCCGAACTCCAGCTCCGTACGAGTTGCCACAAGACTCAGACGATCCGGAAGCGCTCGCATCGGAGCCGTCGCCTTCTGCCGGTTCACCTTCACCCAGTCGGCCACCTCAACCGCGTCAATGCCGTCTCGCGGTCCGCAGACGAAGTCGATCTCGCCGCCGCTCCTGGTGCCCCAGACGTGAAGACAATCCGGAGCGACGAAGGTCTCCGGTTGCCTGGCGCTCGGCTCGTAGCGCCGATAGAGATGGATTCCGACCGCATTCTCGACCAGCGCGTGCATGTCAGGAGTTGAGCCGATGCGATCAATGGTGACGGTGTGGAGAAGGGGGTCGCCGAAGTAGATCTTCTTATCCTTCGACAGGTCGGACGTGCCGAGGTCGGTTTTCCAGAAGTAGAGAACGAGGGCGAAGTATCCGGCTGCCATGAACTCGATGTAGTCCTGGAGAGTCCTCCGATCCGTCCTCGATGGAGTCGGGCCGCGTCCGCCGAGCGGAACATCCACCTCCGAGGCCATGTGTTGCCAGCTGACCCTTGATGAGAGCGAACGCAGCACCCGTTCCAGGAGCGCCTCGATTGCCGGGACCGTCCCCCCTTTCTTACGGAGGTCCCTCATGAGCGCATCGGTGAGCACCCGCTTCGTCGCCTCGCTCGGCCGCGGTGCCCCCTCCACCGCCTCGGCGACCGCGGCCGGTAGGCCGCCGAAGACGAGGTAGCGCTCGAACGCCTGCTGGAGACGGGGCAGATGCAGTCTCGTCTGCATCATGAGATCCTTACCGTCGTCGCTCAGGAGGGCACCGATTGTCATGCCGGGCGGCTCCGGCAGTGATGGGTCGACGGCGCGGGCGAATGCTCCGAAGTCCTGTGGAAGTACGAGGATGTCGTCGCCCGTTCCGCGCCGACCCGGTAAGCCCTCGGATTCCGCGAGGGCGAGGTCGGTCGCGGAGGATCCGGTGCATACAAGGGTCGCTCTGTCGGTGATCCCGCCCTCGAAGAGAGCCTTGACGGCGTTCGCCCATCGCTTTACATAAGTGACCTCGTCGAGAAGGAGGAGTCCGTCAGGGGCGGACCGAGAAAGTTCGAACGCTCGGCGGACGCTGCGAGTCACCTGCTCGGAGGATTGGTCCTCCCGCGTGTCCAGGGCGAGATAGACGACATCGGTGGGTTTGCGTCCGTCTGCGAGCGCCTGGGTGGCGAGGAGCTTCAAGTCCGTCGACTTTCCGACTTGGCGAGGCCCTCGGATGACGTAGGTGCCGACGTCCCGAAGGTCGATGCGGGCAATCTGTGGAGTCGGCAGTCGGGTCGGTTGACTCGCGAGACGTCTAAGTTCCGGGTCTCTCGCGGTCCAAGCGGGATCTGTCCACCACGGGTTCATCTCGACGATTTCGTCGTCGTGCAACATGAGCGCAGTGTGGCAAGTCTGCCGGAAAGACCCCCTCTTATCGTCAGCTAGTGGACAGTAAGAGGGGGTCTTTTAGTCAGATCTCTGACAGAAGGAAGGTACCCCCGAACGGTGGACACGTCACCACTTAGTTGGTGTGTTAAACAGTTCGATTACCTACTGGTTTTGCCGCCCGCCACCGGCGGTCCGCCCGAGGACGAGATGACCCACCGATCGCCGAGGAGCCGATGAGGGCGCCCCGCACCACGACCGCACCCCCACCGTCGAGCTGGACGCCCGAGGGACCCCCGCCGCCCCCCGCCGGCCCGCAGCCCGCGCCCGCCTCGGCAGGTGGTTGGGTCCGCCGCCTGTGGCCGATCTTCGCCTCGCACCGGCGCGTCATCGCGGTCGCCCTCGTCGGCTCGATCTTCGCGGTCCTCGCCCAGGCGGCGACGCCCCTCGTGCAGCGGCACATCATCGACGACTCGCTCTACAAACGTCAGCCGATGGCGCCCTACCTCATCGTGATGGGCGGCCTCTTCGCGCTGCGCTTCGCCGCCGGCTGGGTGCGGCGCTTCCACGGAGGGCGGATCAGCTGGGAGGTCGACTGCGACCTCCGCAACGCCGTCTACTCGCACCTGCAGTCGCTCGACTTCGCCCGCCACGACGAGCTGCAGACGGGTCAGCTGACCTCGCGGACCAACTCCGACCTCAACCTCGTCCGCCAGCTCCTTAACCAGGTGCCGAACCTGCTGACGAACCTGCTGCAGTTCCTCTTCGCGCTGGTGATCATGTTCTTCCTCGACGCCCCACTCGCCGCCGCGGTGCTGCCCGAGATCCCGATCCTCTTCTACTTCTCGCTGCGGATGCGCAAGGTCGTCTACCCCTCGCAGTGGGAAGCCCAGGCCCGCATGGCCGAGATGATGGGCGTCGTCGACGACGCCGTCTCGGGGGTGCGGGTCGTGAAGGGCTTCGGCCAGGAGCGCCGCGAGCTGCACCGCCTCCTCGCCGCGCTCGTCAAGCTGTTCGGCTCGCGGATGCGCAACCTGCGGCTGCGCGCCCGGCGCAGTTCGACCCTGCAGGCGATCCCGCAGTTCGCACAGGTCGGGGTCTTCACCCTCGGCGCCTATCTCGCCTTCCGGGGCCACCTCTCGGTCGGGACGCTCGTCGCCTTCATGACCTACCTCGCGCAGCTCGCCTCCCCGGCCCGCCAGATGGCGAGCGTGATCGTCTCCGCGCAGCAGGCGCGCGCCGGGGCGGAGCGCGTGCTCGAGCTCCTCGACTCGCTGCCGGACGTCACCGAGCGCGAGGGCGCCTCGACGCTGGTCGTCGAGCACGGCGCGATCGCCTTCGAGGGGGTCTCCTTCGGCTACCACCGCTCCGAGCCGGTGCTCTCCAACCTGCACCTGAAGGTCGCCCCAGGCGAGACGATCGCCATCGTCGGCACCTCCGGCTCGGGGAAGTCGACGATCGGCCTCCTCCTGCCGCGCTTCTACGACGTCCAGCAGGGGCGGGTGCGCATCGAGGGGGTCGACGTGCGCGACCTCACCCTCGGCAGCCTCCGCCGCCAGATCGGCGTGGTCTTCGAGGACGCCTTCCTCTTCTCCGACTCGATCCGCTCGAACATCGCCTTCGGCCGCCCCGATGCGACCGAGGAGCAGATCGAGGCCGCGGCGCGCGCCGCCGAGGCGCACCGCTTCATCAGCAACCTCCCCCAGGGCTACGACACCGTCGTCGGCGAGCGGGGCCTGCTCCTCTCGGGGGGCCAGCGGCAGCGCATCACCCTCGCGCGGGCGCTCCTCACCGACCCGAAGATCCTCCTCCTCGACGACGCCACCTCCTCGATCGACAGTCGGGTCGAGGAGGAGATCCACCACACCCTGCGGCGCCTCATGGTCGGGCGGACGACGATCCTCATCGCCCACCGCCGCTCGACGCTGCGCCTCGCGAGCCGCATCGTCGTGCTCGAAGGGGGCTCGGTCCTCGACTCGGGGAGCCACGAGGAGCTGATGGCGCGCTGCGACTCGTACCGGGAGCTGATCTCTGGCCCCGGAGAGAGCGCCGAGGGGGGCACCGCCGCCGCCGACGCCCCCGCGAGCCCGGAGGCCTGGGAGCCGCCCGCCGACGAGCTCGCCGGCTTCGAAGGGGTCCGCTTCGACCTCGTGAGCAGCCGCGCCACCCGGCGCGGCCTCGGAGGGCCGCCCACCCCAGAGCTGCTCGAGCAGATCGGCAAGCTCCCACCGGTGCGCGACGTCCCCGACCTCGACAACGCGCGCGAGACCGAGCAGGTCGCAGGACGCTTCCACTTCGCCCGCTACCTGCGCCCCTTCTATCCCCAGCTCGCCTTCGGGACGCTCTTCGTGATGCTCGACGCCCTCTGCGGCCTCGTTGGCCCGCAGATCGTCCGCCACACGATCGACTCGGGGATCACCGGCCACCGTGAGCGAGTGCTCTTCGCGCTCGCCGGCCTCTACCTCGCGGTGAACACCATCGACTGGTGGTTCATGTGGCGCGAGATCTTCATCACCGGGCGGACGGGTGAGCGCCTCCTCTACGGGATGCGCGCCAAGGTCTTCGCCCACCTGCAGCGGCTCGGCCTCGACTACTACGACCGGGAGATGGGCGGGCGGGTCCTCACCCGCATGGGCTCGGACGTCGACACCCTCTCCCAGCTCCTGCAGTCGGGCCTCGTGAACGCGCTCGTAAACGGGGCGAGCTTCCTCGGCGTCGGCTTCGTCCTCATCGCGATGAACCCGCACCTCGCGCTCATCGTCTTCATCGTCATCCCGCCGCTGCTCTTCGGCACCTTCTGGTACCGGGCCCGCTCGCGCGTCGCCTACGACCGCCAGCGGGACCGCATCGCCGCGGTCAACGCCGACCTCCAGGAGAGCGTGTCGGGGGTGCGCGTCACGCAGGCCTTCCGCCGTGAGGCGCGCAGTACCGAGAACTTCCGTGCCCTCACCGGCCAGTACCGCGACGCCGGGATCCGCTCGCAGTTCCTGCAGGCGCTCTACTTCCCCTACGCGGAGCTCGCCGGCAACGTCGCGATCCTCCTCGTCCTCGGCTTCGGCTACCACCTCGTGCACTCGGGGGTGCTCACCGTCGGCGCGCTCGTCGCCTTCCTGCTCTACCTCACCCAGCTGTTCGCGCCGATCCAGCAGCTCTCGCAGGTCTTCGACACCTATCAGCAGGCCTCCGCGGGGCTGCGGCGGCTCGGCGGCCTCCTCGAGACGCCGGTGAGCGTCGCCTCTGCTTCCTCGGCGGTCGTGCCGCAGGCGATGGCGGGGGCGATCGACTTCGTGGACGTCCACTTCGCCTACCCCGGCCAGGCCGCCGAGGCACTCTCCGGGGTCGACCTGCACATCGCCGCCGGGGAGACCGTCGCTCTCGTCGGCGAGACGGGGGCGGGGAAATCGACGGTGGTGAAGCTGCTCGCCCGCTTCTACGACCCGACGGCGGGGGAGATCCTGATCGACGGCGCTCCGCTCACCACCCTCGAGCTCGCCGGCTACCGCCAGCGCCTCGGTTACGTGCCGCAGGAGCCGTTCCTGTTCAGCGCGACGATCCGCGACAACATCGCCTACGGGCGGCCGGATGCCACCGAGGCGGAGGTGGAGGCGGCGGCGAGGGGCGTCGGTGCGCACGACTTCATCGTCGCCGCAGGCGGCTACCTCTCACCGGTGCGCGAGGGGGGCCGCTCGCTCTCGATCGGCCAGCGCCAGCTCCTCTGCTTCGCCCGCGCGCTCCTCGTCAACCCGGCGATCCTCCTCCTCGACGAGGCGACCTCGAACCTCGACCTCGCGAGCGAGGCGAAGGTCAACCGCGCGATGGCGGTCGTCGCGAGCGGGCGGACGACGGTGATCATCGCCCACCGCCTGCAGACGGCGCGCCGTGCCGACCGCATCTTCGTCGTCGACGCCGGCCAGGTGGTCGAGTCGGGGAACCACGACGAGCTCGTGGCGATGGGCGGCTTCTACGCCACCCTCTGGCGGGCCTTCGACCTCGCCAGCTGAGTGGCGCCCCCGCCCGCCCGTGCGCCGGGTCCGCTGGCGGACGACCCCCGCCGCTAGAATCGCTGGTTAAAGCCCGGGGGACCTTTCTGCTCGCTCCGGTGTCGAAGGGAGTGCGTCGTGCACATCACACCTGAGATGAACGAGCGGCTCGTCCGCGTCGGACCGGGGACCCCGATGGGAGAGGTCTTCCGTCGCTACTGGATCCCGGCCTGCCTCTCCGAGGAGATCGCCGAGCCGGACAGCCCGCCGATCCGCGTGCGCATCCTCGGCGAGGACCTCGTCGCCTTCAGAGACTCCTCCGGCGAGGTCGGCCTCGTCGCCGCCTACTGCGCGCACCGCCTCGCGCCCCTCTTCTACGGGAGAAACGAAGAGTGCGGGCTGCGCTGC